>DASPUW010000149.1:0-6790 GCA_035622675.1 Burkholderiales bacterium
CACGGCAACGGGACCGAGGACATCTTCCGCGACGACGAGCGCGTGCTGATGGTCTCGACGTTCCAGCATCCTTTTTATCCGTACAGCGGAATCGACGGGCGTTCCGAGCGGATGGTCAATATCCCGCTGCCGGCGTACACCGACGGGAGTGGATTCCGGGCGGCGGTGCAGTCGCACTGGCTCGGCGCCCTCGAGCGGTTCCGCCCGCAGGTGGTTTTCGTATCAGCCGGCTTCGACGCGCATCGCGAGGACGACATGGCGGCATTGGGCCTGGTCGAAGCGGATTACGCCTGGGTCACGCAGGTCATCAAGCAGGTGGCAGAGAGGCATGCCGAGGGCCGCGTGATCTCGGTTCTCGAAGGCGGCTATAACCTGAGCGCGCTCGGGCGTAGCGTCACAGCCCATTTGAAAGTGATGGCGGGCGTCTAGAGCGGGGTTCTAGCCTCGCGGCGCCATCAGCAGGGCGGCGCCGACGCGGCGGTCCTCGGATAGCAGGATGTTGTAAGTCCGGCACGCGGCGGGGGTGTCCATGACCTCCATGCCGATACCGCCCGCGCGCAGCATTTTGACGTAAGCGGGGTCGGGGAATCGCAGCACCGCGCCTGTCCCCAGGATGAGGATCTCCAAGGGCAGGGCCGCCAGTGCCGAGAAGGCGGCGGCGTCGAGCCCGTCGAAGTCGGTTACGTCCCAGTCGAATACGCGGTCGGCCTGCACGATCACGTTGCGCTCGTAGCGCACACCATTGATGGCGACGTACCCGGGTCCGTAGCCCGAGAACAGGTTGCGGCCCCCGGCGCGCGCTAGGTGCAGCTTCATGCCTGAATTTTGCTAGATCGGTTTGCTAGGTGGAGAGCGGTCCGGTAACATCATAACCTTTTACATCATAAAGTTATCTCGCAGAGCCGGTCCGCTGGCCCGGAGTTGAGCGTCGATGGAACAGTTCCCCCGCATCAAACGCCTGCCGCCGTACGTCTTTAACATCACCGCAGAGCTCAAGGCCGCGGCGCGTCAGAGGGGCGAGGACGTCATCGACTTCGGGATGGGCAATCCCGATCAGCCGACGCCCCGCCACATCGTCGAGAAGATGATCGAGACGGCGCAGCGTGGCGACACCCACCGCTATTCGGTCTCGAAGGGCATCCGCCGCCTGCGCAAAGCCATCTGCAACTGGTACCAGTGGCGCTACCAGGTCGAGCTGGACGCAGACCGCGAGGCCATCGTCACGATCGGCTCCAAAGAGGGCATCGCGCACCTGGCGCTCGCCACTCTCTCGTCCGGCGATATCGTGCTGGTGCCCAATCCGAGCTACCCGATCCACATCTACGGCCCCGTCATCGCGGGCGCCGACATCCGGCACGTGCCGATGTTGCCGGGCGTGGATTTTTTCGATGAGCTGAGCAAGGCGATCACCGGCTCCTACCCAAAGCCGAAGATGCTCATCCTCAACTTCCCGAGCAATCCGACCACGCAGTGCGTCGACCTCCCGTTTTTCGAGCGCATCGTGGCGCTGGCGCGGGAGCACGGGATCTACGTGATCCACGACTTCGCTTACGCGGACATCGTCTTCGACGGCTATCGGGCGCCTTCTATCATGCAGGTCCCTGGTGCGAAGGACGTGGCGGTCGAGTTCTTCACGCTTTCCAAGAGCTACAACATGGCGGGCTGGCGCGTGGGCTTCATGGTCGGGAACCCAGAGCTGGTCGCGGCGCTGGCGCGCATCAAAAGCTACCACGACTACGGCACGTTCACGCCCATCCAGGTCGCTTCGATCGTCGCCCTGGAGGGGCCGCAGGACTGCGTGGATCAGATCCGCGCGACTTACCAGAAGCGGCGCGACGTCTTGTGCAGCGGCCTGCACAGCGTGGGATGGCAGGTGCAGATCCCCAAGGCCAGCATGTATGTCTGGGCCCCAATCCCGCACACCTATCGCGCGATGGGGTCGCTCGAATTCGCCAAGAAGCTTCTCGCCGACGCCAAGGTCGCGGTCTCACCCGGGATCGGCTTCGGGCAATACGGCGACGATCACGTGCGCTTCAGCATGATCGAGAACGAGGCGCGCACGCGCCAGGCGATCCGCGGCATCCGCGACATGTTCCGCCACGACGGGCTGCTGAAGATCGCCGTAGCGGCCGGCTGAGCCTGGCGCTGCAGGCGGGTTCCGTGCAGATCATCCGCGTCACCGACGACGACCATCGCGTAGTCGAGCCGGACTGGCTTCGCCGAGCCGAGGCCGTGCACCGCCAGCTGCGGCCGAATCTGGCTCCGGACTACGGCGCGCAAATGCAGGGGATATTTGCGTCCGGCGGCGAGATGTGCGTCGCCGTGCAAGACGCGCAAGTCGCCGGTGTCGCCGTGTTCCGCACATACGACAACACGCACGCAGGCCGCAAGTTCTATGTCGATGATCTGGTCACCGACGAGAAACGGCGCTCGAGCGGGGTGGGGCAGGCGCTGCTCGAATACCTGGAGCAGATGGCGCGCAGCCGGCGCTGCAGCGGCATCGAGCTTGATTCCGGGACGCATCGCGCGCGGGCGCACGCGTTTTACTTCCGCGAGGGCTTTTTCATCACCTCGTTCGCGTTTCGCAAAGAGTTCAAATGAAGCCGATCAACGTCGGGCTGCTTGGCATCGGGACCGTGGGCGGCGGCACTTTCGCCGTGCTGAGGCGCAACCAAGAGGAGATCACGCGGCGCGCCGGCCGGGCCATCATGCTCAAGGTCGTGGCCGACAAGGATTTGAGCCGGGCCAAGGGCATCGTGGGCGACGCGGCCGCGGTCACCGCCGATGCGATGTCGGTGATCAAGGATCCGGAGGTGGATATCGTCGTAGAGCTGATCGGTGGAACCAGCGTCGCCAAAGACCTGATCATCCAGGCGATCCAGCACGGCAAGCACGTGGTGACCGCGAACAAGGCGTTGCTCGCGCAGCACGGCACCGAGATTTTCTCGGCCGCGCAGAGCAAGGGCGTCATGGTCGCGTTCGAAGGGGCTGTGGCCGGCGGCATTCCGATCATCAAGGCTCTGCGCGAGGGCCTGACCGCGAATCGCATCGAGTGGATCGCCGGGATCATCAACGGGACCAGCAACTTCATCTTGTCGCAGATGCGCGAGCAGGGCGCGAGCTTCGAAGAGGCGCTCAAACAAGCGCAGCAGCGCGGCTACGCCGAGGCCGATCCCACCTTCGACATCGAGGGGATCGACGCGGCCCACAAGCTCGCCATCATGTCGGCGATCTCGTTCGGCATACCCATGCAGTTCAGCAAGGCCTACACGGAGGGGATTTCCAGGCTTACGAAGCAGGACATCCGCTACGCGGAGGAGCTCGGCTATCGAATCAAATTGCTGGGCATCACGCGGCGTACAGTGCGCGGGGTCGAGCTGCGCGTGCACCCGACACTGATTCCCGCGCGAAGGCTGATCGCGAACGTCGAGGGCGTGATGAACGCGGTACTGGTGAAAGCCGACGCCGTCGGGCAGACAATGTATTACGGCGCTGGCGCTGGCGCGGAGCCGACCGCTTCGGCGGTCGTGGCGGACCTCGTGGACGTCACGCGCATGCACACCGCCGACCCGGGGAATCGCGTACCCCATCTCGCATTCCAGCCGGCCGCGCTGTCGGACCTGCCGATCCTCCCGATGGAAGAGGTCGAGACCGCTTATTACCTGCGCTTGCGGGTGCTGGACCGGCCGGGCGTGCTCGCCGACATCACGCGCATCCTCGCCGACCTGGCGATCTCGATCGACGCGATGGTGCAGAAGGAACCGGGCGAGGGCGAGGAGCAGGTGGACATCATCATGCTCACCCATCTCACCGTTGAGAAGAACGTCAACGCTGCCATCGCGCGCATCGAGCGGCTCCCGGTCAACCTCGGGAAGGTGACGCGGATCCGCCTCGAGGAGTTAGCAGCTTGACTGGCGCGGCATTTTCGACGCGTCGCGCCGCTCGGCACCCCGGAATCCGCTGATGCGCTACGTAAGCACGCGGGGCGGGATGGCCCCGGCGCGCTTCTCCGGCGTCGTGCTCGAGGGTCTCGCACCCGATGGGGGGCTGGTTGTCCCCGAACGCTATCCGGCTGTGACGCTGCAGGAGCTTTCCCAGTGGCGCAGCCTCACCTACCCGCAGCTCGCGCTCGAGATCCTGCGCCGCTACGCCGACGATATCGCGGAAGGCGAGCTCAAGATTCTGCTCGATCGTTCCTACACCGCACGAGCGTTCGGGAGTGCCGACATCACGCCGGTCAAGGCACTCATGCCGGGTGTCCATCTACTGGCGCTGTCCCACGGCCCGACCCTCGCCTTCAAAGACCTCGCCATGCAGTGGCTCGGCAACCTGTTCGAGCATGTTCTCGCCAAGACCGGAGGCGAGCTCAATATTCTCGGGGCGACGTCCGGCGACACCGGGTCAGCGGCCGAGGAGGCCATGCGCGGGAAGCCCGGCCTCCGCGTGTTCATGCTCTCGCCGTACGGGAAGATGAGCCCGTTCCAGACCGCCCAGATGTACAGCGTGCGCGACCTCAATATCTTCAACATCGGGGTTCGCGGCGTCTTCGACGACTGCCAGGACATCGTGAAGGCGGTCAGCAGCGACGCGGCGTTCAAGGCACGTGTGCACCTCGGGACGGTCAATTCCATCAACTGGGCGCGCGTCGCTGCTCAGATCGTGTACTACTTCAAGGGCTACCTCGCGCTGGTCAAAGAAGCGGGGCAACCGATCTCGGTGGCGGTACCGTCGGGGAACTTCGGAAATATCCTTGCGGGTCACATCGCCCGTCAGATGGGGCTGCCCATCCGGCGCTTGATTCTCGCCACCAACGAGAATGACGTGCTGGACGAGTTCTTCCGCACCGGCAGCTACCGTGTTCGCCGGGCGGCGGAAGTGAAGCACACCTCAAGTCCATCAATGGACATTTCCAAGGCCTCGAACTTCGAGCGCTTTGTCTTCGATCTCACGGACCGCGATGCTCGCGCGGTCGCCGAGCTGTGGCGGAAAGTCGAGCGCGATGGCGGTTTCGACCTGTCCTCGACACCCTATCTCGAGCGGCTACCCGCTTTCGGTTTTGTCTCTGGTTCGAGCACCCACGCCGACCGGTTGGAAACGATCCGCCGCGTGTACCGAGAGTCGGGGCAAATCGTCGATCCGCACACCGCCGATGGCATCAAAGTCGGCCTCGAGCAACGGGAGCCCGGGCTGCCGCTGCTGTGCCTGGAGACGGCGCTGCCCGCCAAGTTTTCCGCCGCGATCAGCGAAGCGCTGGGCAGGGACCCGGAAAGGCCACCGGAATTCGTAGGCCTGGAAAATCGCCCCCAGCGCGTCGACGTGATGGAAGCGGATGCGAGCGTGGTGAAGGCGTACATCGCGGAGCGCTGCGGAGCGAGCTTCTGATGGCGACTTCCAGCGGTTTCGACGACGCGCGCGAGTTCTGGGATCAGCGCTTCGCGGCGCCGGAGTACATCTTCGGCACCGAGCCCAATGCGTTCCTCAGCGCCCAGGCCGAACGCTTCAAAAGTGGAGACCGTGTGCTCGACGTCGCCTGCGGCGAAGGCCGCAACAGCGTCTGGCTCGCGAAGCTGGGTTGCCAGGTAACGGGCATCGACATCTCGCCTCTTGCGCTCGCTAAGGCCAGGCGCCTCGCCGACACGCATGGCGTGAAGGTCGATTACAGGGAGGCCGACATTCGAGATTGGCAGTGGCAGCCGGCGCGCTTCGATGCAGTGGCGTGCGTTTTCATCCAGTTTGCCGAGCCGGCCCAGCGCACAAGGCTGTTCGAGGGCATCGAGACCACTCTCACTCCGGGCGGGTTGCTCGTGCTTCAGGGTTACACGCCCAAGCAGTTGGAATACAAGACCGGGGGGGCCGCCGCAGGCGGATCACATGTACACGGAGGCGCTGCCGCGGCAGGCGTTCCGCAATCTGGACATCCTGCATCTGCGCGAGCACGAAGAGACGCTGGCCGAAGGGACCAAGCATGTCGGCCGCTCGGCGCTCATTGACTTGGTAGCGCGCAAACCCTGAGCGCGAGCGGCTCAGCTCGCGGCGAGCGCAGCGGGCAACTGGTCCAGCCGCTCCAGAGTGCGATGTGGCCGGTAACCCAGCTCATCGGGCTGGACGCCTCCGCGATTGACCCAGTAGGTGCGAAAGCCGAAGGACGTTGCACCGCAAGCGTCCCAATAATTGGAAGAGACGAACGCAATGCTGCCCGCTTGCACGGCCAGCGTGTCCACCGCGAGCTGGTAAACGCTCGGGTGCGGCTTGAAGATGCTCAAGGGATCCACGCTCAGAACTGCGTTGAGCAGCGGCTCGAGTCCAGCGTTACGCACCAGCGCCTGCAGCATCTGTGGCGAGCCGTTGGAGAGGATGGCCAGCTTCACGTCGTGCAGGGACTGCAAGACGCCTTGCACATCGGGATAGGTCGCCAAGTGTCGGTATTCCTCGAGCAGCAGCCGCGATCCGGCGCTGTCCAGGTGCAGGCCAAGCGACGCGCAGCAATGCGTCAAGGCAGCCTGCGTGACCGACTCGAACGCTTCGTAACGCCCCATCAGGCTGCGCAGCCAGGTGTACTCGAGTTGCTTACTGCGCCACAGCCGGGACAGCGCCTCGCCGTGTCCCGGGAAGAGCTGCTCGCACCGGTCGACGACGGAGTGCACGTCGAACAGTGTCCCGTAGGCGTCGAACACGACGGCCTGGATCCGCTCCGCCATGGCTGCTAAAGGGTCCCGCCTCGCAGATTGGCCGGCACGGCTTCCGCGATCCGCTTGGGGTGTGGCAGATCCAGGCTGCGCATGATCTCGAC
>DASPUW010000150.1:0-10599 GCA_035622675.1 Burkholderiales bacterium
TCGGCGTTTGGCTGGAAGGCCAGGGTGCGCGGTGCGTCCCAGTCCCTCGAGCGCAAGCTAGCGAATGACAAGTCACTCCGGTGCTGTGTTGAGGTAAACTCAGCCTCAGATCTCGGCACCGCAAGATGAAACAAATCGACCTGCGCAGCGATACCGTGACACGCCCCTCCGCCGCGATGCGCGCGGTCATGGCGGCCGCCGAAGTGGGCGACGATGTCTACGGCGAAGACCCGAGCGTCAATCAGCTCGAAGCGCTCGCGGCTCAGATGCTGGGCAAGGAAGCGGCGCTGTTCGTGGCGAGCGGCACGCAAGGCAACTTGCTCGGCGTGATGTCGCACTGCGAGCGCGGCGACGAATACGTGGTTGGCCAGCAGGGGCACACGTACAAGTACGAGGGCGGAGGAGCGGCGGTGCTGGGCAGCATCCAGCCGCAGCCGCTGGACTACGAGCCCGATGGAACGCTTGACCTCGCACGCGTCGCTGGCGTCATCAAACCAGACGATTCGCACTTCGCGCGCACGCGCCTGCTGTGCCTGGAGAACACGCAGGCGGGCAAGGCCCTGCCGATGGCGTATCTGCCCCGCGCTTACGAATTTACCCGCACGCACGGCCTCGGGCTGCATGTGGACGGCGCGCGCGTGTTTAATGCAGCGGTCAAACACGGGATCGACGTGCGCGAGATCACGCGTTGGTGCGATACCGTGTCCGTGTGCCTGTCGAAGGGCTTGGGCGCTCCGGTCGGCTCGATGCTGTGCGGCAGCCGCCCTTTGATCGCGCGGGCACGGCGCTGGCGCAAGGTGCTGGGCGGCGGCATGCGCCAGGCAGGCGTGCTGGCCGCAGCGGGCATCTACGCGTTGCAGAACAATGTGAGCCGGCTGGAGCAGGACCACGACAATGCTTACGCGCTGGCGCAGGCGCTGGGCCCGGTAGGCGAGGTTCGGGTCGACTACGGCACAGCGCAGACCAACATGGTTTACATGAGCGTGGAACCGACGCTCGCCGAGCCGCTGCGTCAGTTTCTCAGGCAGCGCGGCATTGTCGTCGGCGGTGGCCACACCATCCGCCTCGTCACTCATCTGGATCTCGATCGCCAGGACGTGCTGGCCGCGGCGACGGCGGTGAAGGATTTCTTCGCTCGCAGTAAGGCTGCGCGCGCCGCGGCCTGAAAGCGCTCGCGACGGGGAGTCGCTATAATTCGCAAGTTCCCCAGGAACCGAGGTTCCCGGTCGCTGCATTCGAGAGGGAAGTGAGGCCGCGGGGTGCGGCTCACACTTCCCGCGCAAGGAGGCCCTCATGCGATTCACCCTCCAACTCCCCGTGCGTCAGCTGGCGCTCGTCTTTCCCACTTTGTTGGTGACCGCCTTGCCGGTAGCGATTGGCGCGAACCCGGAGCAGCCCGGTGTCTCGTTGCCGGCAGCCAGTCTGTACGATGCACGTCCTGCCGAGCCGACCGTGCTCGGATCGGTCCCCGCACAGACGGCACCCAGCGCTGCAGTGCCGGCGCTGCCGACGCCTCCCGTTGCAGCACCCACCGCGGCAGTGTCGCCGGCGCCAGTGGCAGCACCCGCTGCGGCCAGCTCTGCGCCTCAAGTTGCGCAGCAGGCGGCGACGCCACCAGCCGATCCGTGGTACCGGCGTTGGTTCTCGTGGCTGCCCTGGAATTCGTCCAAGAAGAGCGCAACCGAAGCATCAGCCGCGAGCCAGCCGCAGGGCACGCCGTCCGCTCAAGCCGAAGCTGCAACTGTTGCGCCGAGCGCGCGCAGCCAGTACGCCTACGACGCATCGAACCGTGGCATTCGCGCCGGGGCGACCGGCCAGTGCGTGAGGATGGGCGCATCCAGCCTGGAGGTGCCGACCGGTGAGTGCCAGGCGCAGCAATCGCAGCAATTGAGTGCCGCTAAGGCGCCTGCTACTGCTCCGGCACCGCTGGCGCCCGTTGTGGTAACAGCCGCACCGAAGCCGCCACCGCCAACGATGGTGGCCGTGGCCCAGCCCGCGAAGCAACTGGGAGCGGGATCTGGCCCGGCGCCGATGCCGGTGTCGCAGCCAAGACCGGAACCCGTGTATGTGGTGCCTCTCCCGCCGGCGCCGCCTGCCGCCAAGGAAGAGCGGGCGCTCGAGCCGGTAGAGCCGCGGAGTCTGAGCCACGACGAGACCATCGCGGCTCTGTCGGAGACACCGATGATGCGCGAGCCAGAGTCGGACAAGCTCTCTTTCTCGTCCGGCGCGCTGTTTCCCCTCGGCAGCAACAAGATCAAGCCGGCCGGTCAGGAGAAGCTGGACGAGCTGGTTGAGCAGCTGCGCGGTATGCGCTACGAAAAGATCGTCGTCGTTGGCCACACCGATCCAACCGGATCCAAGGCGATGAACGAGAAGCTCTCCAAGCGGCGCGCCGACGCCGTGCGCGCGTATCTGGTGGCCAAGGGCGTCGACGCCAAGCGCATTCAGACCGAGGGCAAAGGCGGCGCGGATCCCCTGCCGAAGACGCAAGACTGCGACGGGCTCCCGCGCATGGACAAGATCGCCTGCTACGCCCCGGATCGCCGCGTCGACGTGGAGGTGGTGGGCAGCAAATCGCAGGGCTCCGCCTCGGCTGGGCTGTCGCCTAACCCTCGCTCCTGACCGCGCATGGCCATCGCCGACGATACCCACAACATGGCGCTGTTCTGCGACTTCGAGAACGTCGCGCTCGGCGTGCGGGATGCGAGATACGACAAGTTCGATATCGGCAAGGTGCTGGAGCGCTTGCTGGTGAAAGGCAGCATCGTAGTCAAGAAGGCGTACTGCGATTGGGAGCGGTACAAGGAGTTCAAAGCCGTCATGCACGAGGCGGCATTCGAGCTGATCGAGATCCCGCACGTGCGCCAGTCGGGCAAGAACTCGGCCGATATCCGGATGGTGGTGGACGCACTCGACCTGTGCTACACGAAATCGCACGTCGACACTTTCGTGATCATCAGCGGCGATTCCGATTTCTCACCGCTCGTGTCCAAGCTGCGCGAGAACAACAAGGCCGTGATCGGCGTGGGCGTCAAGCAGTCCTCGTCCGATCTGCTGATCTCCAGCTGCGACGAGTTCATCTACTACGACGACCTGGTGCGCGAGGAAAAAGCCAAGGCCAAGCGCAACAACAACCGCCGCAAGGCGCCCGCCAAAGCGCCGGCAAGCGTGAAGGCGGCGGCGCCGGCTGAACCGGAAGAAAAGCTCGATCAGGACAAGACCGCTCAGGCGTTCGACCTGGTGATGAGCACGCTCGACGCGCTGGTTGCGGAGCGCGGCGAGGACGACAAGATCTGGGGCTCGATGATCAAGCAGACGCTGAAGCGCCGGCACCCCGGTTTCAACGAGTCGTACTATGGCTTCAAGAGCTTCAACGACTTGCTCGAAGAGGCTGCCGTGCGCGGTCTCGTCGACTTGAAGCGCGACGAGAAGTCGGGCGGCTATATCGTGCGCTCGAGCACGCACGAGGCCGGCGTCGAGGCCTGATCGGAACGTCCCTTAGCCCGCGTCTGGGCTGTGATCTACTGAGGAATAGCGCGTCAGCTCGGCGGAAGACCGAGCGACGCACGGAAACGGTTCTTGAGCCATACGCCGTCGCGCGTCGGCAATACGCGCTCGACCTCGTCCGCCCGCACCGCGATGCGCGCCAGACCGCAGCCCCGCATGGCCTGGATGCGAGCGCCGAGCGGCGCGAGCGCCTGCATGTCTGCGATATCCTCGGTCCAGGCGAAGCCGCAGGCGGCGGCGACCCCCGTGAGGCTCACGCCCCGCGCGGTGTGGCTCAGCTGCATCCCCGTCTCTGCGAAGCGCCCGTTGTCGAGCACCACGACCGCAAGATTGGGTGGGCGCTGCACACCGATGGTGGCGAGCGCCCCCATTCCCATGAGCTGCTCTCCGTCGCCGGTGACGACGAGCACGGGACGGCGCGGTTGAGCCAGCGCCAGGCCCAGCCCGATCGCGGCGGCGCCGCCCATCGCGCCCCACAGGTAGAGGTTGGAGCTGCGGTCCTCGGCGGCAAACACATCGTAAGACGCCGATCCCAACCCGGCGACGATCAAAGCGTCAGGGCAAGCGGACATCAGTTGCCGAGTGGCCGCACGCCGGTCGAGGCCGCCCTCGTGGCTTACTTGCCGCGCAGCCACGACTTCCTCCCGATCAGCCGCTGCGACAACAGCACCGCCACCGCCTGGTCGCTTTCAAAGGCCGCGTCTGCGGCCGCCTGAACCGTCTCAGCCACGTCGCCCGGCCGAGTAGCGCGCAACACGCTGATCCCCATCGCCTCGAGCACTCTCTGTGTGGCTCGGGCCATGGGAACCTGCCAGGGATTGAACTCGGCCCACTCGCCGCGCATGGTGACCAGCGTCAGAAACGGGAAGCGGCAGTTCGCCACCAGCGAGAACATGTTCACGCAGTTGCCCACGCCGCTGCTCTGCATGAGCAGCACCGCACGCTCGCCGCCGAGCCAGGCGCCGCAGGCCAGCGCGACGCCTTCCTCCTCGGTGGTCAGCACGATGCCCCGCATCCCGGGATCGCTCTCCACTCTGTCGATCAGGCGAGCGTGCCCCGCGTCCGGAACGTAGGCGACTTGCTTCACTCCGGCTCCCTTCAACACCTCGAACACTTGGTCCGGCCAATCCGTCATCGTTCTCTCATCCTATGCCAATGTTCTTGTGCCGATCTGCCAACCGCAGCATCACCGGCTGATGGTCCGACGCCTGCGTGTCCCCGTTCACAGTGACTTCCTCGATTCCCGCCGCCAGATCGGCGGTAACGAAAACGAAATCACAACAGTACGGCGGCAAGCTCCTCTCGTGCACGCCGATCGTCGCCGGGTGCGGTACGCCAGGATGCGCGACGCGCCAGGCATCCGCAAAGCTCGGCGCACCGGATGCGAGCGCTGTGGTGATCCGTTCATGCTCAGGGTCTTCGGGTTGGAAGTTGAAATCGCCGCACAGGATAGCCGAAACCGGGCGCGCCACGGCCTCGAAAGGTCCGCCTGGTTCGCTGTCGGGTCTCGGCGAGCGCGCGTGATCGCAGGCCTCGGCATGCAGGCGCAACAGGTCTTCGACCTGAGCCGCGCGCTGCTGCGCCGAATAATATTCGAGATGCGTCGAGATCACGCGCAGCGGCCCCACCGGCGAAACCAGGACCGCCTCCAGCGCCATCCGCTGCATGCTGATCGAAGCCGCGTCGGCCGGCCAGGACAGCAGATGGCGAAACACCTGCAACACCGGCAGCCGCGAAAAAATGGCGTTGCCGAATCGGCGCCGGCCGCCTCGACCATCGTCGAGATCGGTCGCCGCGCCGAACAGGGCCACGTAGCCTGGCAGGGCGGCCGATAGCTCGGCCATCTGGTCTTCGCCGTGGCTGCCGGGCAGGCCGGGGAAATTCACCGCGACCTCCTGCAGGCACAGCACGTCGAAATCGGCCAGCGCCCGCGCCGTGCGCGCGATCCGCCCCGGCGCGACTTCGCCGTCAATGCCGCGGCACCACTGCGCGTTCCAGGTGACGACGATCATTGGTT
This sequence comes from Burkholderiales bacterium, assembly GCA_035622675.1. GTDB lineage: Bacteria > Pseudomonadota > Gammaproteobacteria > Burkholderiales > SHXO01 > SHXO01. The sequence continues at coordinate 5,525 of DASPUW010000150.1, forward strand.
CTCTTGCTATCCAGGATCGCTTCAGTTTGTCGAGGCGATTCAGGATTGTATATAGAGAACCACGGGCTTGGCCTCCATCGTCGACGTGCAACTGCTGCCGAAGTATTATCGATACCATCGTCCAATGGATTCGCCTCCACGTTTTTGGTCCGATTGGAGGGAGTCTTGAAGTGCATCCGCCCGAAGGTTTTCCAGACGGACGGGGCCCTAGCGGTCACCTCCTTCGAGGCGAATGAGACATGGAGCTGATGTTACTTCGATGAGTTCGCAGTGGAGCTCGGGCACGCCCGACATGGCTGAGCTCACTTCACCCACGATCGAGGCGCGCCGCGGGCAAGCGTTTCCTACGCTGTCCGACGATGAGGTGGCGCGCGTGCACCGCTTCGGCGTGCCGCGGCGGCATGCCGACGGCGAATACCTCTACCGGACGGGGAAGCCGAGTCCCGGTCTGTTCGTTGTGCTGTCGGGCAAAGTTCAAGTGACTGGCCGCGACGGACACGGCCATGATCTGAGGGTAGTCGAGTACGGACCCGGGATGTTTTCGGGTGAGCTCGGCCAGCTCTCCGGCAGACGCTCGCTCGTGGACGCCGTGGCGATCGGCGAAGTGCAGACGCTGCTGGTCGGGGCCGAGCAGTTGCGCGCGCTGCTGATCGCCGAGGCTGTCCTCGGTGAGAAGATGATGCGCGCTTTGATCCTGCGCCGCATGGCGCTGATCGAGACCGGCACGGGCGGGCCCGTGCTGATCGGCGCCTCTACCTCGGGCGCGGTGGCGAGCCTGCGCAGCTTCCTCACGCGCAACGCCGTGCCGCACCTGTTGCTCGATCCCGCAAGCGATGCGGATGCGCAGGCGTTTGTGGAGCGCTACGCGCCGCGCGCAGAAGACCTCCCGCTTGCCGTCTGTCCGGACGGCTCGGTGTTGCGCAATCCGACCGAGAGCGTGCTCGCGAAATGTATCGGCATGCTCGATGCCGAAGAAGCGGATCACGTTTACGACGTCGCTATCGTCGGCGCGGGGCCGGCCGGCCTCGCCACCGCCGTATATGCCGCTTCGGAGGGGCTATCAGTCATCGTGACGGATGCGCGTGCTTTCGGCGGGCAAGCCGGCGCCAGTGCGCGCATCGAGAACTACTTCGGCTTCCCGACTGGCGTCTCCGGACAGGCGCTGGCGGCCCGCGGCTACACACAGGCGCAGAAGTTCGGCGCGAAGATGGTGATTCCGGCTCAAGTAACACGCCTGGACTGCGCAGGGTCGGATCGCGGAGAGCCGTTCGTGCTCGATCTGTTGGGCGGGCGCGGTATACGCAGCCGCACCGTCGTGGTGGCGAGCGGCGCGCGCTATCGCCGGCCGGATTGCTCGGGTCTCAAGGCGATGGAAGGGCACGGCGTGTGGTACTGGGCCTCTCCCATCGAGGCCAAGATGTGCGCGGGACAGGAAGTCGTCCTGGTGGGTGGCGGCAACTCTGCCGGCCAGGGCGCGGTGTTTTTATCCGGGCATGCGGCGAAGGTGTCGATGTTGGTGCGGGGCCCGGGCCTGGCGGAGAGCATGTCGAAATACCTGATCGATCGCATCGCTTCGGTCCCCAACGTCGACCTGCACACGCGGAGCGAAATCGTCGACCTGAAGGGCACGCCTGAGTCGGGTATCCAGTCCGTGACCTGGCTGAATCGCGACACCAACGCGTCGCAGACACGTCCCGTGAATCACGTGTTCCTGTTTCTCGGCGCGGACCCGGCTACCGGCTGGCTGCGAGGCTGTCCGGTCGCGCTCGATGACAATGGCTTTGTGACTACGGGCCATGGCGGTTCGCCTCTCGAGAGCAGCGTGCCGGGGGTGTTCGCGATCGGCGATGTGCGCTCGGGGTCGGTGAAGCGCGTCGGTGGCGCGATCGGTGAAGGTGCGGCGGCGGTCGCGCAGATCCACGCGTTCCTCGCCCGGCCAGGTGCAGCGCGACATTGACCGCGACGAGATCGCGCGCCGCGCTGCCGGTGAGGTTTAGCGGTCGTTTCGCTTGATCTACGCGCGCGGCCGTTGAATGCGCTGTTGCAGCAGATCTGGCGGTGTTTCGGGGATGCGAGGCCCGTGACCTGCTGCGGGGTTGTGACCTCCGCTACCAGCGCCGTTGGGCTTCATGCCTCCGTGCGCTCCGCCCATTCCTCCACCGTGGCCGGAGCTGCCGCCCGCTGCTGACGCGATAGCAGAAGCCAAGGCCAACGCTCCCAGGATGACGGTCAGACGAAAGACCAAGCGCGCCATGTATTTTCTCAGTGCCTTCTGAGGATCTCCCGAGCAGGGCAAGATGAGCTCGCGGCGTGTGTACGTGCTATCGCAGGCGGTGCCCTTGTGAAGCTGCGCGCCAGCCATGGCGCTTTGGTGGGATGATAGCAGCTCGTGTTGTTGGACCACGGGTCGGAGGGTGCATGCGGCTGATCGCCGCCCTTTTGCTGCTCGCTGCTCTGATCGCCCGCGCGGACGGCATGATCGAGATCGATCTCACCGAGCCGGGCGCACGGCCCATTCTCAACATCCCGGTGCGGCTCCAGGGCGAAACGGCGGTCGTCTCCTTCACGCCGCGCAGCGAACCGACCACCTTCGTCATCAACCCCATCGACCTGACGGTGCAGGAGAAGAAAGGCTTCGTGGGCGAACGGCGCACGCACTCCCTGGTCATCGAGCAGGGTAACGTGCGCATTCTGATCCTGCGTCCGGGCAGCACGGACCTCTAACGCGCCGGCGTTGGGTCAATGCTTGAACGACAGCAACTCTCGGTTGCTCTTGCCGCCGAAGCTGTCGGTGTACTCATGCTTCAGCATGCAGTTCGTGCCCGAGGCGGCCCAGTACACCCATGTACCTGAGCCGGTGTTCCTCTGCCCTTGATTGTTGACTACGACCAAGGACAGTGTGGCAGTTATCTTGAGCGAGACGAATTCCCCCGCCGGCACGCGGACCTTCTCCCAGTCCCCCACGAGAAAACTCGCAGTCGTGTCCGATTGAAAGGTCTCGCCGATCATCGCCGTCTGCACCGCCCAGGCTTTGGCCGGCTGAAGTGGGACAGACAACCACGCCAGTGCCGGATCGAACATGATTTGCTGCCCGCTGGCTTGTGAGATCCAGTTGCGCAGTCGCCCCCCGCCTTGCTCCAGCACGATGTTGCCGCCGGAACCATCGCTTCCCTTATCAATCAATGTGATGCGCCCTGCATTCACTTCTGTGACGGTCTGCGTGTGCACCGAAGGCTTACGTGAGCCGTATTGCACCTGGTACGTGCAGATGTCCCCGACCTTCCAATCGAAAGCGCGGATCGAGTCGGGGTGAGGGAACGCGACCTTCGCAGTGTTCTCCGTGCCGAACACTTCCGCGCGTTCACTTGCATTTCTGCTTGAAGCACATCCCCCCGACAACAGCGTGAGCGCAAGCAGGCAGATCACTGTTCTCGCCATTTCTCCCTTTCCTTCTTTCGCGCCCAGCCCCCTCGGCATACTAATTCAGTGAGCGGGCAGCGCTAAGCTTACCGAATACTTACACTCGCCACCTGAAGCCCCGCGATGGTGAGGCGCAATGACGCCGATGTCGAGCACCTGCTCACAGTCGAGCGGAGTGCGCGTCTCGCGAGTTCCTGATTGGGACGTGTCCTACCTTCAATCCAGCAGCGACTGGTACACGAGATCGCGGAATATGACGCGGTAATGCTGCCGGCGGTTCGGCTCCTGCGACATGTACACCGGCACCAGCTGCTCCTTGGGATCGATCCAGAAGTAGGTGCCGGCGTAGCCGGCCCAGAAGAACTCGCCGACCGACCCGGGCCAGGTCGATTGACCGGTCTCGCGGCGGACAGCGAAGCCCAGGCCGAAGCCGTAGCCGTTGCCGGGGATCCAGTTCGGGCCGCGCTCGATGCCCGAGCCCAGCACGTGATCCGAAGACATGAAGGCAATGGTCCGCGACCCGAGAATGCGCACGCCGTCGAGCTCGCCGCCGTTGGCGAGCATCTGCGCAAAGCGTAGATAGTCGCCGGCGGTCGAGGTAAGGCCGTGACCGCCCGCGAAGAACGTGGCCGGTTGTGTCACGTCGATCAGCTCCGCGACCTTTCCGGTCTGGGGATCCACCTGCGGCTGCGCGAGTCGGCCCTGCTTTGCCGGCGGCACGTCGAATGCAGTGTCGACCATCTTGAGGGGCTTGAAGATGCGCTCCGCGAGAAACCGGTCGAGCGCCTGGCCGGAGGCGACCTCGACTACCCGCCCGAGCACGTCGCTGGAGTGGCCGTATTCCCAAACGGTGCCGGGCTCGTACTGCAGCGGCAGCTTGGCGAGCTCCTTGCAGAAGCTGTCCAGAGTCCATTTCTGCGAGAACAGTCCAGCCTGCCCGTACAGTTTCTGCACCTGCGTCTTCGGCGTCGTTCCGTAGGTGAAGCCCGATGTGTGCCGCAGCAGGTCCTGCACGGTGATCTGGCGCTTCGCCGGCAGCGTGTAGAACAACTGCGCGCCGGTTGCCGGGTCGAAGCTTTCGACGCCTACCTTCATGTCCTTGAACTCGGGCAGGTACTTCGAGATCGGCTCATCGAGACTCAACCTGCCTTCCTCGACCAGGATCATCGCGGCCACGGTGACCACCGGCTTGGTCATGGAGTACACGCGGAAGATCGAATCCATGGACATCGGCACGTTCCTGGCTTTGTCCTGCAGACCGAAGCTTTTCTGGTACACGAGCTTGCCCCGGCGCGCGACCAGGACCACCATGCCCGCCAGCTCACCGCTGTCGACGATGCGCTGCATTCCCGCTGTCAGCCGCTCGAGGCGTTGCGCCGAAACGCCGGCGTCCTCGGGCTTCGCTTCGGGCAGCGGGGCGGCGCAGGTCAGGCCGGCCGCGGCGAGCAGGGCGGTGGTGCAAACGCTGGTCGCAAACCTCATGGAGTCTCCTCTTTGCTGGTCGTTATGGTTCCGGCTCGATTCTGGCAGAAGCGCGGGAAATGGTCTCTCCAGCGGCAATGCGATCCGCTCGAAACCGTCTCATTGTTTCGTACTCTAACAGAGGGGACGACTGCAACACTGCGTTTCAAAAAGGCGGAAGGGAAAATTGCCCG
>DASPUW010000151.1:0-8395 GCA_035622675.1 Burkholderiales bacterium
AGATAGAAGCCGCCCCACCAGCGCTCGAACTCCAGAAAACGCGGCGGCTCCGTGTCGACGTTGGCAAACACGTGGTAGTACTTGTCCCAGAACGTGTTCGCGGGATTCAAGTTCTCGAAGTTCTGCACCAGCCAGGCGCCATCGAACTTGCCTGCGCCCAGGTCCGACGTGAGAGAGGCCAGCCAGGTGCCGCCAAGCAGGCCACCCGAGTAGCGCATTGGGTTGTCGCCCTCGCCTTCGGTCCACGCGCCGCCCCAGTACGACATCGGTGCGCCGTTGATGACGATCGGCCCGGTATCATCTGGGCTCGACGCCGCGACCATCATCGCGGCCCAGCCGCCCTGGCAGTTGCCGACGATGGCTGGTTTCGGCGCGTCTGGATGCAACTCACGCACACGATGCACGAACGCCTGCTCCGCTTTGCACACGTCGAGCAGCGTCTGCCCCGGCTCCGGCTCGGGATAGAAGATCACGAAGTAGACCGGATGCCCGTCGCGCAGCGCTACGCCGACCTGCGAGTCGTCCTTGAACCCGCCGATCCCGGGACCGTGGCCCGCGCGCGGGTCGATGATGAGGTAAGGGCGGCGCGTTACATCCACCTCCACGCCAGCAGGCGGCGCGATGCGCACCAGCGCATAGTTGACGGGACGCTCCAGGGCCCGTCCATCGAGCACCGTCTCGTAGTCGAAATGCAATACCGGCGGCAGCCCCTTGCGGGTGTGCTCGACGAAGTTATTGCCGCGCTGACGCAGCGTGTCCCAGAACAATATGGACCGTTGCGCGAAGTCCACCGCGTAGCGCATGCCGCCGGTCCACATCTCCAGCGGTGACACGGCACTCGCCGCCATCCCCGCCGTGTAGTCGTCTCGGGCCTTTTGCACCCGCTCGCTGAATTCCTCCTGCGCGAGCTTGGCCCGCGTCTGAAAGACCTGCACGACTTTGGCAGCGATGTCGTGGCTCCGGGACAGCTGCTTACCGAGATCAGTCATGATTCGAACCCCCAAGATCAGGCGAGCGATTATACAAGCTGCTGCATTGCATTATCCTGTCCGCTCAGGCGCTTTCATTTGATCTGACGCAAGAAAGCGACGGAGCGTCTTGGTCTCGATGCGGCTCTGCAGCGCGATTCGCTTTGTCTTTCATCGACATGCCTTCCGGCCTTCACAAAGCCGGTATCATGTCGCGCACGACGTTGCCGGTTCGCTCGGGTGTCTTCAGTGAAAATCGATCTGGAACAAGCCGCGTCCATCCTGGTCCGCGACCACGCGCACAAGAGCAACATCGTGCCGTTCGCGCGCGCGTGGGGCGCAACCGACCTGGCTGGTGCCTACGCGATTCAGGCGGCCTTCGTCGAGCGTATGGTCGCGATGCACGGACCGCGAGTCGGCTACAAGATCGGCCTCACGTCAGCCCGCATGCAGAAGATGTGCAGCATCGACCATCCCGTCGCGGGCGTGGTGCTGCGCAGTCGGATGCTGCCCAGCGGAGCGCGGCTCAAGCTCTCCGATCTCGTGCACCTGGGCATCGAGTTCGAGATCTGCGTGCGCCTCGGGCGCTCACTCGCTCCGCGCACGACACCGTACGCCATGGACGAAGTGGCGCAAGCGGTGGACGCGGTCTGCCCTGCGTTCGAGGTGATCGACGACCGCAACTCAGCCTACCCGCTCGACCTGCTCTCGCTGGTGGCGGACAACGCGTGGAACGAGGGCATCGTCACAGGCCGATATCAGAGCGCCTGGCCCGACCTCGCTGCCGCGCGCGGAACGGTCGAGCGCAACGGCGAGCTGATCGACGAGGGCCACGGACGCGACGTGCTGGGCCATCCTTTTGAGCCCCTGCGCTGGCTGGCGAATCATCTGCGGGAGCGAGGGGAAACGCTGCATGCCGGTGAGATCGTATCGACCGGCAGCCTCGTCACCACACGTTTTCCCGCGGCGGGAGAGCATTACCGCTTCGCGGTGGAAGGAATCGGCGCCGTGGATATCGGCTTCGGCCCGTGAGTCTCATCTCACGACTGGGGGCCGGCGCGCGCAGAACAGATAGCGCGCAAGGCTGAAGAAATACTCGTTGCGCGCACCGAGCGCCTGAAGATCCGCAACCCAGGCGTTGGCTTCCTCGCGCGGGATGAGCCCCTGCTTCTTTGTGTAAGCCGCAATGAGCGGCATGACGCCGAAGCTGTAGGTGTCCGGTGCGTAGCCGTCGTTGATCAGCGTGATGGTGTCGACACGCGGCTGTTCGAACCCCACGGCGCGAAGCCGCGCTGCGAGCGTGCGCGGCAGATGCGGCTCGGGGCAGTGCCGGTCCCAGGCTTCGATCATGCGCCGCATGCGGCCGTCATCGCTCGAATGCCAGACGCAGGACTCCCAGTCGGTGTCGACGATCACCGCCCGCCCCCCGGGCTTGAGCACGCGACACAGCTCGGCCAGCGCGCGGTCGATTGCCGGCACGTATTCGTAGACCTGCGTGCAGACGGCGGCGTCGAAGCTCGCGTCCGGATAGGGCAGCGCCGAAACGTCGCCGGCGCGGACCTGAACCCAGCTCGCCGAGGCGCAGCGGCGCCGCGCCAGTTCGATCATGCTCGCAGACGCATCGATGCACTGGATCTCGCCTTGCGCTCCCACCCGCTGCGCCATCTGCAGCGCCAGCAGGCCTGGGCCACAGCCCAGATCGGCCACGCGCTCACCCGCTCGCAAGGCCAGCACCTCGAGCACTCGCTCGCGTTGCGCCACCACGTCCGGAGTCTGATAGATCGCCTCGGTGCGGCGCGCTTCGTTCTCGTCGAAACCCAGGAAACTGGAGCTCGATCCAGATGTCATGCCTCGTCCCTCCACCCGCGCTCGAGGCGCCCTGCGGCGCCCAACAATAACACCAGGATACCAAACCGTTACTTGAAAGAGCTCTGAACGACGCAGCCGAAATGGGGAGACGGGTTGGTGACGATGATCTGCTCTCCCGAGGCCTTCCGGATCACGTAGCCGTCGAAGATCCGGTCCTGTCCACCTTGCAGGTTGCCGTACACCTTCACCCTGTCTTGCGCGGCGACACCCAGCGGCTTGCCGTCGGGTGGCGCTGCGCGCACATAGATCGAGCCGGAGCTGTCCTTCAAAACGAATCCACCCGCGTCGACCTGGGTAACCTCTCCTTCGATCGTCGTGACCGGCGGCAACGCCAGGCTCTTGATCGGTGTCGTGCCCGCGCAGCCATCGAGTAAGATAACGAGGAGAAGGGCGCCGACTGGGGCAAGAAAGTTTTTGATCTGAGCGTTCCAGGTTGAAGGTTGACTAAGACGGAGAGCGCCGATGCGCATGCAGGGAAAAGTTGCATTGGTGACGGGAGCGGGCTCGGGGATCGGCCGCGCGACGGCGCAGCGATTCGCCGCGGAAGGCGCGCAGGTCGCGTGTGCGGATGCCTGCGCCGAAGCTGCTGAAGACACGGCGCGGGCGATCACCGCGCACGGCGGCAATGCAATCGCTCTCGCGTCGGACGTCACCGACGAGGCGGCATGCGCGCAGATGGTGGAGCAGACTCTCGCGCGATTCGGCCGCCTGACCACCGTCGTCAACTCGGCGGGAATCCGGCCAGAGCGGCCCAGCCCGACCCCGACGCTTTCCGAGTGGCAACGCGTGGTGGACATCAACCTCACCGGGAGCTACTTCGCCTCGCGCGCTGCGCTGCCCGCGCTTACGGAGAGCGGGGCCGGGTCCATCACGCACCTCGCATCGATCTTCGGGCTGGTGGGCGGCGCGACCGGTGCAGCCTACGCCGCATCGAAGGGTGCCATCGTGAACCTTACCCGGCAGATGGCGCTGGAGTGGGCGCCGAAGGTGCGCGTGAACTGCGTCTGTCCCGGCGTGATCGAAACACCAATGACCGCGCCCCTGCGCGCCAACCCGGCGTGGGCTCAGGCCGTGCTCAAGCGCTATCCGCTCGGCCGGTTCGGACGTCCTGAGGAGATCGCCGCTGCGATCCTTTACCTCGCCAGCGACGAAGCGGCTTTCGTCACCGGCGTTGCGCTGGCGGTGGACGGAGGTTACACGGCTGGCTAGCCGCGCATTCCGGTCGTCGGGCGCATGAGCGAGCCGGCGGATCGGGATTGCGGTCAGGGACCCGTCCAGTCGAACGGGATTTGCTTGCTCGAGTTCGTCGTCCACTGGAATCTGTAGCCGAACGCATCCACCGAGCAGATCGTGGATTTGCCCCAGGTCACGAGCTGACTGCCGGGGCCCGTCTCGCAGCCGGGGGCGTTCATCAGCTGGGGATATTTGCCCGGCATACTGGTCGGCCCAGTCAACGCTTTTGCCCAGGCCTTCACCTTTCCCGCGATCTCCACTCCCCAGTGCGCACGATCAGGTGCGATCTCGAAGGTAATCCGGGCGCGCTCGACGCCGCGAACCTGACGGCCTTCGGTGAACAGCGCGGCAACCTGGGCGGGGAACCCTCCAGCGCGGCCCCCGAAAATAAGCGGGAGCGCCTGTGCCTGCTCTTCGTTGGTGCGCTCATCGATGTAGAGACCGGCGGCGCCTTTCACCTTGCCCGCCCAGAGATCGCCCTCCCACCGCCCCACGCGAACGAAGCTGAGACCGTCGAGGGCGACGTCGCCGTAGTGGCCCCGCTGGATATGCCAGAAAAGTACCGAGTCGCAGAAACCGTTGTCGGGTGCTTGAGCGAACGTGCAGGGGCAGGCGACCGCACAGCTGCAGTTGTCGAACCAATCGCCTTGGATGTGCCAGGCAGGGATCGTCATACAGCTCAACTTCGCAGCGGCAGTACCACGCCGATCGCCACGAACACGCCGCCGCACGCTTGATTGAAGCGCCGCCCGGCCCGCCTAAGCCATGCGCTGATGCGGTGAGCCATGCTGGCGATGAAAATCTCCGTCGCTATTTCGATCAACGCGAACGTCCCGGCCATGATGACGAACTGGACGGCGAGGCTTCGGGCTGGGTCGATGAACTGCGGAAGAAATGCGGTGAAGAACAGGATGCCCTTCGGGTTGGTGACCGCAGAGAGAGCGCCCTGGCGAAACAGCGACCAGCCCGCCCTCGGCTCAGCGGCGCCGCGGACTTCGATTCCGATCGGTGGCGAACGCCAGACCTGGACGCCGAGCCAAACGAGGTAGGCGCCACCGACCCATTTCATGACCGTCAGCCAGATGAGCGATGCCTTGAGCAGCGCGCCGATGCCAAACATGGAGAGAGCGATGACGGCGACGAAGCCCAACGCTCCACCGAAGATGGTGTACAGCGCCTTGCGCCGGCCATGCAACGCGCCGTGCGTCAGGGCAAGCAGCCCGTTCGGCCCGGGTGACAGAGAAAGCCCGGTGGCCGCCACGAGATAGATGAGCCAGGCGTTGACGTTCATCGCCGCCGCGTTTGAGTCCCGGTCAAGCTTAAGTAATTCCAGTCTGCTCGTCGAGCTTACCCGATTGCGCGGTGTGATTGTCTCATTACCACACGCGCGGGATCAGGCGATACGGCACGTGCCTCTGGTAGTCCGTATATCCGGGCAGCCGTTGTGCCAGGAATCGCTCTTCGTCGACGAGGCGCCATATGAGAACTGGCATCGTGGCCGCAAATGGCACGAGGCCCCAGTACGAACCGAGCGCGAGCGGGGTGCCGAGCAGGAACAACGATCCGAATGCGTACATGGGATGGCGCACGATCGCGTACGGCCCGGTCGAGATCACTCTGTGATCCTGAGCGAGCTCGATGGTTGCCGAGGTGAACGTGTTTTCTCTGTAGACCAGGAAGATGCCATAGAACCCGATCGCCACGAGGATGTCCCCGAGCAGCGCGACCCAGGCCGGCGCAGAGGACCATCCGAAGCGGTGGTCAAGCGCAGGCACGACGAGTAGGGCGACGAAGCCGATGGATGCAAACAACATGATGAGCTTCTGCGTCGGTTCCCGCTCTGCGGTTGGCCCTCCGCTCATGCGGCGCCTGAGCAGCGCCGGATCCTTCTTCAGCAGATACAGCGTCAGGAGCAGCGATGAACCGGTGAAGACCAGGAGGTACAGCCACCCCTGCCAGTAGTGAATGGTCCTTGCGGGCAGAAACAGGAGCAGACCCATCCCGAGTGCGAGGGCGGCGAGCCGGCGAAAAGCCCGTGCGGTGAGACTTGTCACGATCCGGCTGGGCGGATCAGAAGATCAATCCACCAGTGACCTCATTCGGCGAGCACGGCCTCGGCCCACCTGCCGACCGCCAGCACTGTCGCGTCGGCGCCAGGGCGGCCGACGAGCTGCAGCGAGGCAGGCAATCCCTTGCTGTCCTTGCCGCAGGGAATGCTCAACGCCGGCATGCCGGTGGAGTTGAACGGGCCGGTGAGGCGCGTCACGGCACCGGCGAGCGGCATCTTGCGCCCTGCGAATTCGATCGTGCTCAATCCCTGCTTCGGGGTCGACAGGGGCATGGTCGGCAAAACGAAGACGTCCGCGTCCTTCAGCGCCGCGATCATCGCATCGCGGATCTGGCGGCGCAGCCGCTGCGCCTTGACGTAGTCGATGGCGGCGATGAACTGCCCGACCTCCAGCCGCACGCGAACTTCCGCACCGATCCGCTCTCCGCGACCGGTCAGCAGCGCCCAATTGGATTGGCACCCGTCCACCGCGATGGTGACGAATTGCACCGCCGGCACATACTGGACGGCGTCGATCTTGCGCTCTTCCAGCGTTGCGCCCGCTCCGGTTAGCTTGCGCAGGACAGTGTCGATGCGCTCGCGAATCGGCCCGTCGAGCTGATCGAAAAAGTACGGTGCGGGCTTGACGAGCCGCGGGCGCTCGACGCTCTTCGAACCGATGCATCCGGGCGGCAGGCCCGCCATGACCTCGAAGCTGAGCGCAGCATCGGACACGCTGCGCGTGAGCGGCCCGATGTGGTCAAGGCTGTCGGACAGCGGCCACACGCCTGCGCGGCTGACCGCCTCGTGTGTGCCCTTGAAGCCGACGATCGCACAGCAGGCCGCAGGAATACGGATCGAACCGCCGGTGTCCGTGCCCACCGCGATCGCAGCCAGCCCGGCGGCAACGGCCGCTCCCGAACCACCGCTCGAGCCGCCCGGGATGTGCCCCGGCGCAGCTGGGTTGGCCACATGGCCGAAGTGCGGATTGGCGCTGGTCACGCCGTAGGCGAGCTCATGCAGATTGGTGGTACCGACGATCAGCGCTCCGGCAGCGCGCAGCTTCGCCACCGCCTGCGCGTCGCTCGACGACTCGTCGCCCGGGAGCGCTTTGGTGCCGCACGTCATCGGATAGCCTTTCACGTGCATGAGATCCTTGATGGCAACGGGCACACCGGCGAGCGGACCGAGATCCTCGCCCGCTTGTACCCGATCCTCGAGGTGACGCGCCTCGCGCAGCACCGCTTCGGGACGAAGCGTGATGAACGCGTTCAGCGAGCGATGTGCGTCGGCCCGCTCGACGATGGCGCGCGCCACCTCGAACGGCGACAGTTCGCGACGGCGCACGCGTGCAGCGATCTCCGCGGCCGACGCGAAGGCCAGCTCAGCCGAACGGCCTGCCGGCGCACTGGCTACGGCGCTGGGCGGCGGCAGCACTTCCAGCTTGACCTTGGGCGGCATGAGCACGATGTCGCCGGACGCGGGCGCCTGCAGCAGATTCTCGAGGTCCCTGACGTGCATCAGCAGACGCTCTTCCCAATATTCTGCGCGGTCCAGGAACGGGTAGCGACGGGATTCGGCGGACGCGCGCAGCAAGTCGGACAGGGAATTTTTCATGATGGCTCGTTGTTGTTAATCGAGACGCGCCGCCGATTGGCGCTGCGCCTTGGTGATGCCTTGGGTGACATCGTGGTCGGACGGCCGGCTGATGCTCGCCAGGGCCCGGGAACGAAACTCACGCCAGTACAGGACGAACACCACCCACGCGGTCGCGCCCATGAACAGCCAGCCGTTGACCAGCCAGGCGAGCGCTGCCAGAGCGAAGTAGTAGGCGCGCAAGCCGTAGTTGAAATGTTCCGCGGCGTAGTGGCTCACACGCCAGGCCCGCTCGATGAAATCCGCTTCGTCCTCGGCGCGGGCAGGCACCGGCGGGGCAGCGCCCACCAGCACGCCCGCCATGTTGAACTGGCGCAACGACCAGGTGAATTTGAAGAACGCATAGCCGAAAATGCCCACCAGCAGCAGGATCTTCAGTTCCCACACCATCTCCGGCGCCTGCCGGTTGAAGGGGAGCCCACCCACCACGGCGGAGATGCGGTCAGTAGTGCCGAGCAGCGCGAACAACCCGCCGAGAATCAGCAGTGTAGTAGAGGCGAAGAAGGTGGAGCTGTTCGCGAGGTTCGTGATGATCGACGTGTCGATCACGCGCAGTTCGCGCTGGATCATGCGCGTCCACCAGTCGCGCCGGTAGTGCGCCATGGCGGACAGCAGGCTCGGG
>DASPUW010000152.1:0-2819 GCA_035622675.1 Burkholderiales bacterium
GTGGGAGAAGCGGGTAGATGCGCTGCTCGTGCTCCTCTCGCGCAAAGATCGGCGCTTGATGACCGTGGATGAGCTGAGACGCAACATCGAAAGCCTGGGCGCCGATGCGTACGACAAGATGACCTACTACGAGCGCTGGATCCACTCCATCAGTCAGACACTGATTCAGCGCGGCGTCATCAGCATCGACGAGCTGGGCCGCAGGATGGCCGAGGTAGGGGAGCGGCACGAGGGAGGCAAGTCATGAGCGCGGCTGCCCTGCCGATCCGCTTCAAGCCCGGTGAGCGCGTCCGCGTGCGAGCGGCTCATCCGCCGGGACATGTGCGTACGCCGTCCTACGTCCGCGGGCATTGCGGAATCGTAGAGCGGTTGTGTGGGAGGTATGCGAATCCGGAGGAGTTGGCGTACGCGCGCGGCGGTCTGCCGGCGCAACCGCTTTACCGCGTGCGCTTCGCGCAGCGCGAGCTGTGGCCAGACTACGCCGGGAGCCCGGGCGACACCGTGGATGTTGAGCTTTATCAGCACTGGCTGGAGCCGCCTGGCAAGGAGCATCCATGAGCGAGCACCACGACCACGACCATCCGCATCCGGTTCTCTCCGACAGCGAGGACAAGCTCAGTTACTACCAGCTGATGGAAGTGGCGGTGCGCGAGCTGCTCATCGAGAAGGGCATCCTCACCGCCGACGAGGTGCGCCGCCAGATCGAGGACATGGATGGGCGAAACGCAGGCCTCGGCGCAAAGATGGTGGCGCGCGCCTGGGTCGACCCGGCGTACAAACAGCGCATGCTGACCGACGGCAACGCGGCGGCCGAAGAAGTAGGCCTCGATCACGGCGCCTACAAACTGGTGGTGGTCGAGAATACGCCGGCTGTCCACAACGTCATCGTGTGCACGCTGTGCTCGTGCTATCCGCGCTGGCTGCTCGGGCTGCCTCCGGACTGGTACAAGAGCCGGAACTATCGCTCGCGCGTCGTGCGGGAGCCGCGTGCGGTGCTGGGCGAGTTCGGGCTGCGGCTGCCGGACAGCGTCGCTGTGCGCGTGCACGACTCCAATGCGGACATGCGCTATCTGGTCCTGCCCATGCGACCCGCCGGGACCGACGCGTGGGGCGAGGAGCGCCTCGCTGGTCTCGCCACGCGCGACTGCATGATCGGCGTTGCTCTGCCTGACAGTCCTCAGAGCTGATAGCGGCCGCTAGGCCGCTGCTGCGTCTTCGATCTTCAGCCGCGTGCTGATCACGAGCTCGAGCGTGATCGGCTTCTCATCCGTCTGCGCCGACTCTGCGCGCATCCAGTTATGCGATTTGGTTTGCGTAAGGTCTGAGTAAGGTCGATCCGCTTAAATGAGAATCAATCGCGGGCACAGCGGATTACGCCTCCGCATCGACGCCTCGCGCCTCTAGCCAGCCAGCCCCGTCCGCCGGGGCGAGCCAGCCATTTCCGTCACTGCTTTGGTGAGGAGGAATGGCAGGCATGGATGGCAAATCTGCGTCCCCGTATTTCCTTGTGCTTCTCGCGGCTGTGTCCGGCATCGCCGGAGCGGCGGATCCCGCTTCGCCCGATGTCGAGACGCTGCAACGGAAGGTGGACACGATGTCCCGGGAGCTGGAGGAGCTGAAAGCGCAGCTCAAACAGCTGCAACCCCAAGGCAAGACCCCGGAGCCGCAGGCTCAGCAGCCAGCGCCTGCGGCGGAGCCCGGGAAGACCGCAGAGCCCACGCAGGCCAAGGCGCCGGTGCCCCCCGCTGCGACGCCGGAGGAGCGCGCGCCGGCCGAGATGTCGCGCTGGGACAGGATCAGTTTGTGGGGTTACGGCGAGATCTACTACACGCGTCCCACCCAGGACGGCTCCCAGACGCAGGCCGACCTTGCGCGCGCCGTATTCGGCATCGGTTATCAGTTCAACGCGAACACCCGCTTCAACTCCGAATTCGAGGTGGAGCACGCGGTCGCTTCCGCCGACGACAAGGGCGAGTTCGAAGTCGAGCAGTTCTACGTCGACCACAACTTGAACGACTGGGCGTCGTTTCAAGCCGGACTGTTCCTGATCCCCGCCGGCCTGCTCAACGAGCATCACGAGCCGACCAACTTCTACGGTGTGCAGCGCAACTTCGTCGAGACGCTGATCATCCCCAGCACCTGGCGCGAAGGGGGCCTCGCGCTCAAGGGCACCACGCCGAGCGGGTTCACCGGCACCGTGGGAATAACCACGGGCCTCGATCTGTCGAAATGGGAGTTCAATCCCGCGACCCCCCTGTACAACAACGCCTTCGAGCTCGAGATCAACGACGTTGCCCCGATGCAGGCGACGCATCAGGAGCTGTCGGTCGCCAATGCGCAGCACCTGTCCGGCTTCGTCTCGCTCAACTACACCGGCGTGCTGGGCCTGCTGGTCGGAGGTTCGATCTGGACCGGCAAGCAGGCGCCGGCGCTGACCACGATTCCAGACAACCAGCACGCGACGCTGTGGGAAGTGCATGCGCGCTGGCAGCCGGGCAAGTTCGATCTCTCTGGTGTCTACGCGCACGGCTATTTCACCAACACTGCCGCGGCGAATGCGCAATTCCCCGGCGCGAGCAACCCGCTGCCAGCTTCGTTCTACGGCTACTACCTGCAGGGCGCCTACCAGCTGTGGCAGAAAAACGAGATGAGCCTGAACCCCTTCATACGGTGGGAACACTACAACATGGCAGCGACCCTCTCGGGCGTGACCTGGCAGGTTCCGCCGACTGGCTTCCCGCAGCCTTATGACACGGTCACGACCGTGGGCTTGAACTACTACCTGACGCCCCAAGTCGTGTTCAAGGTCGATTACCAGC
>DASPUW010000153.1:0-4180 GCA_035622675.1 Burkholderiales bacterium
CCGGCCGGATGAAGAAGGATGTGACCCGCCTGCTCAAGGTGTCGCGGATCGGCTGAGATGCTAACATTTGCCCACCAACACGCCCTCCGCTCAATCGATGTCCGCTAGCGCCGAAACCAAATCCGTAGCGTCGGGAAGCCGCGCGGACCAGCACACCGCGCCAGGCTGGCGGCAGTTCCTGCAACTGACCAAGCCGCGCGTGGTCCTGCTCATTGTCTTCACCGCGGTGATCGGCATGTTCCTCGCGACTCGGCAGGTGCCCCCGCTCACTGCGCTGCTGTTTGGCACTCTGGGCATCGCGCTGACCGCGGGCGCGGCCGCGGCGATCAACTGTCTGGTCGAGCAGAAGATCGACGCCATGATGGCTCGCACACGCGCGCGGCCGCTTCCGATGCAACAAGTGACTTCGACGCAGACGCTCGCCTTCGCCGCTGTCCTCGGCGCCATCGGGCTGACTCTGCTGTACGTGCTGGTCAACCCGCTGACCATGTGGCTGACGCTGGCGACCTTCGTCGGTTATGCGGTCGTCTACACCGTCGTGTTGAAGCCGCTCACTCCGCAGAACATCGTGATCGGCGGCGCGTCCGGTGCGATGCCACCAGTGCTCGGCTGGGCAGCCGTCACGGGCGAGCTCTCGTCCGATGCGCTGTTGCTCTTCCTGATCATCTTTGCCTGGACGCCGCCGCACTTCTGGGCGCTGGCGCTTTACCGCAGGCGCGAGTATGCAAAGGCCGGGGTCCCGATGCTGCCCGTGACCCACGGCGACCGCTATACGCGGTTGCACGTGCTCCTGTACACCTTGATCCTGTTCGCAGTCAGCCTGCTGCCGGTCGCGACGGCGATGAGCGGACTCATCTATCTCATGGCCGCCGTCGCCCTGGGCGGTCTGTTCGTGTGGTACGCCTTCCGGATTTATTTCGCCTACAGCGATGCCCTGGCGCATCGGACCTTTCGCTACTCGATCCTGTACCTGTCCCTGCTGTTCGCCGCACTGCTCGTGGACCATTACTTCCGCTTCGGCGTCTGAGCGGTCCGGCGTGCGGGCACTTCTGGGGCGTGCGCTGCTGGCTTGCCTGCTGGCTCTCGCGGCGGCGATGGCGGGATGCAACCGCGATCCCGGTGCTCCGCTCTTCCGCTCGACCGACGTGAGCGGTGCCGACTTCGGCCGCGATTTCGAACTGGCAGACTTCGACGGACACCCTAGGCGCCTGTCGGATTTCCGCGGCAGCGTGGCCGTCGTGTTCTTCGGCTATACGCACTGTCCGGATGTTTGCCCCACCACTCTGAGCGAGCTGGCATCCGCGATCAAGCAGCTCGGTCCGGACGGCGGCCGGGTACAGGTCCTGTTCATCACCGCGGATCCGGAGCGCGACACCAACGAGGTTCTCAAACAGTACGTCACCGCCTTCAATCCCCGATTTGTCGGCCTGCGCGGCACACCGGAGCAAACCGCGCAGGTGGCGAAGGCATTTAAAGTCCTCATCCAGAAAAATCCAGGCACGGACCCGAACAACTACACCGTTGATCATTCGGCAGGAACGTATGTGTACGACCCGAGCGGGCGGCTGCGCCTGTACGTGGCGTACGGCCAGGGCGCCCAGGTCTTTGCACACGACATCGCGCTGCTGCTGAAATCTTCCTGAGCCGGAGCCCGGCAAACAAAAACGCCGCCCGCGGGCGGCGTTCACGTGCAACGCAGCAGCGTCGGCTCAAGCGGCGGGCGCCTGCATCATGCCGCGCATCTTCTTCATGGCCTGACCTTCGATTTGCCGGATGCGCTCGGCCGAGACGCCGAACTCGTCGGCCAGCTCGTGCAGCGTGGCGCTGTCGTCTTCCCGCAGCCAGCGGGCCTCGATGATCCGGCGGCTGCGCGGATCGAGGTTGGCGAGCGCCTGTTCCAGCCCCTGCGCACGCATGCGCTCGTCCTGCTCGTGCTCCAGGATGCGGCCTGGCTCTTCTTCGGGGTTGGACAAATACGAAATCGGCCCGAAGCTATCCTCGTCGCTCTCGCCTACCGGCTCGAGCGAGATGTCCGCGCCGCCCAGACGCATCTCCATCTCGGTCACGTCGGCGGGCTTGACGTTGAGCGTGCTGGCCATTGCATCCGTTTCCTCGCGACTCAGCGCGCCGTGACCCTTCTTCATGCTGCGCAAGTTGAAGAACAGCTTGCGCTGCGCTTTGGTGGTGGCAATCTTGACTACGCGCCAATTACGCAGGATGTGCTCGTGAATCTCGGCCCGGATCCAATGCACCGCGAACGAGACGAGGCGAACCCCGCGCTCGGGGTCGAAGCGCTTCACCGCCTTCATCAGTCCGACATTGCCTTCCTGAATCAAATCGGCATGCGGCAGTCCATAGCCCAGGTACCCGCGGGCGATCGAGACCACCAGACGCAGGTGCGAAAGGACCAGCTTACTGGCGGCCTCCAGGTCGTTGTCCCGACGAAGTTGACGCGCGAGACGTAACTCCTCCTCCTCCGACAGCAGTGGGAACCGGTTCACGGCCTGGATGTAGGTCTCCAGACTCCCAGCGGTGGAGGGAAGGGCAACCGCTACGGGCAAGCTATTGATCATTAATGGTTCCTCCTCAAGAGGCGTATTTTAGCACTCGTTACTTCAGAGTGCTATGCGGGCCGGAAAGTTCCCGACTATTTCTGTCGGTTATTCATGGCCTATCTTGCCAGAGGTGCCGGGTGACGGACAGCCACGCGCCTAACCAGCCAAGCAGCGCCGCAATGCCGAGCAATACCGCGACGTCGGGCAAGCTCAGCCCGGGCAGATGGAAACTCGCCGAGTACAGGGCGGCTAGCCTGGCCAGGTCCCGGTTGAGCAAGCGCAGCGCGAGCACCACCACGCCCCAGGCCGCGAGCCCGCCGGCCAGCCCCTGCAGCGTGCCGAACCAGAGAAACGGCCGCCGCACGAACGGATTGGTCGCCCCGATCAGCTTCGATACCTCGATCTCCTCGCGGCGGGTGAGGATCTGCAGGCGGATGGTATTGAACGTAACGGCCACTAGCGCCGCGGCGAGCAAGGCGCCGAGGACCGCCACGCCGGTGCGCCCGAAGCGCAGCGCCGCATCGAGCTTGCGCGCCCATTCCGAGTCGAGCTGGACGTGCGCCACCTTGGGCCAGCTCGATGCCTCGTCGCGCAGGCGCTCCAGCGCCTCCGGGCGGTTGGCGCGGACCGTCGCAACGAAGGCATCCGGCAGCGGGTTCTGCTTCAGGTTATCGAGCACGTCGGACATGCCCGCGCCGCGTTTCAACTCCGACAGCGCCTGCTCGCGCCCGATGAAGCGGTACTCGTTCACGTCCGGGTCGGAGCGCAGCCTCTCCTCGACCCCGGCGGCGTCCCGGCTGCTCGCGTCCAACGCCAGGAAAATGCTGATCTGGGGATCGCTGGACAGCTGGCGGCTGAACGATTGCAGATAGGACAGCCCCACGTACAGGCCGACCGGCAGGCTCAGCGCCACCGCGATAACCAGAACGCTGAGCAGCGACGCCATCGGGCTCGCGGCCAGGCGGGCGGCGGCGTCGCGCAGCGCTCGGCCGTGATCGCGCAGACTCACGCGGCGACCCGTCCGTGCGTGAGGTTGATCGTACGAGCCGACAGCTGCTCGCCCACCCCGTGGTCGTGCGTCGCGATCACGACCGTAACCCCGACCTGGTGAAAGGCGCGGAACAATTCCACGATGTTGCGCGCATAGGCGTCGTCGAGATTGCCGGTCGGCTCGTCCGCCAGCAGGACGGCGGGCCGGTGTGCGACGGCCCGCGCGATGCATACGCGCTGCTGCTCCCCGCCCGACAGCGTGATCGGCATCGCCTTTTCTTTTCCCAGCAAGCCGACTTTGTCCAGGGCGGCGCGCGCGCGGCGGGCGGCGTCGCGCCCATCGAAGCCGGCGATCTGCAGCGGCAGCAGCACGTTCTGGAACACGTTCCGGTCGTAGAGCAGCTTGTGATCCTGGAACACGATGCCGAAGCGGCGCCGCAGATAGGGCAGAGCGGCGGCCTTGAGCTTGGCGAGATTCTGGTTCCCGATGAGCACAGAGCCGGAAGTGGCCACCTCGATCGCCGCCATCAGCTTGAGGAGAGTCGACTTGCCCGCGCCCGAATGACCTGTGATCAGCACGATCTCGCCGGCGCTGATGGTGAGAGAGACATCGCTCAGCGCGTCGAGCCCGCCAG
>DASPUW010000154.1:0-3351 GCA_035622675.1 Burkholderiales bacterium
TGCGATCAGCACGCCTTGCACTGAGTCTGGTGTTTTGCCGCGAACGTTCCATCGCATCTGGACACGAGCTCAGGCGACGGGCATTTGAGCGTTTGCGACTGGCTGTGGCTTAGAATCGCGCATCGGGTCGAGGAGGAACACATGGATGTGAGCGACATCAAGGCAGTCGGAAAGAGGGCTGCGGTGCGCCGCGGTTACAACGAGCGCGACGCGAGGATCGATCTCACGGCCGCGTTGCGGCTGGCTGCGCGTATGCAGCTCAACGAAGGCGTGTGCAACCACTTCAGCATGGAGCTCCCGGGTTATCCCGACCGCTTCCTCATCAATCCGCAGGGACTGCATTGGTCGGAGATCAGACCTGCAGACTTATTGGTGGTGGATGAGAATGGCCGGGTCCTGGCGGGCAAGCACAAGGTGGAGGCGACCGCCTTCTTCATTCACAGCCGGGTGCACCTGCGCTGCAGGAAGAAGGTCGTGCTCCACAGCCACATGCCGTTCGCGACGGCGCTCGCCATCATCGACGGTGGGCGGCTCGCGCTCGGGGCCAACCAGAACGCGATGCGTTTTCACGGCCGCATCGCGTACGATGACGGCTACGGTGGTGTGGCGCTGTCCGACGGAGAGGGAGATCGGATCGCAGATGCACTGGCTGGTGCCGACGTCATGTTCATGGCACATCACGGTGTGCTCGTGTGTGGCGAGCGCATGGACTATGTGTTCGACGACCTCTACTATCTCGAGCGCTCCTGCATGGTCCAGGTGCTGGCGCAGAGCACCGGCAAGCCCCTGCGTACGCAGCCGGACGAAGTGTGCGCCCAGGCAGCCCGGCAGATCGGCGGTGGGCGCGAACAGTCGGAGCTCCACTTCGCGGCACTCAAGCGCTTGCTGGACCGCGACGAGCCGGGCTGGAGAGGCGCGCGCGGCTAGTGGACTGCAACAGTCGATTCGGGAGTACCCCTCACCCCCACCCTCTCCCGCAAGTGGAGAGGGAGCACGCTATGAATTTCGCTGTTACGTTTCGGTAGTTGGGCAAGCTCATCAGCGCCGTTTGGCCGGGCGATCCCCACCCGCGCGGCGCAACTTGGGACGGAGAAGGCGTCAATTTCTCACTGTTCTCTGCGCATGCCGAGAAAGTGGAGTTGTGCCTGTTCGACCCCGCCGGCCGTCACGAAGTCGAACGAATCGAAGTCCGCGAGCGCACGGACGAGGCGTGGCACTGCTATCTCCCGGAGGCGCGCCCGGGGCTGTTGTACGGTTATCGCGTGCACGGACCCTACCAGCCGGAGCAGGGACAGCGCTTCAATCCGCACAAGCTCGTCGTCGAGCCTTATGCCAAACACATCGAGGGCGCGCTGAAGTGGAGCGACGCGCACTTCGGTTACCGGGTAGGGCATCGTGCCGAGGACTTGTCCTACGACCGTCGCGACAGCGCGCCGGGGATGCCCAAGTGCCGCGTGATCGATCCGGCGTTCACCTGGGGCGACGATCGGCCGCCGCGGGTGCCGTGGCACGACACCATCATCTACGAGTTGCATGTTCGCGGCTTCACGCTGCGGCACCCTGAAGTTCCCGCTCAGCTTCGCGGCACTTACGCCGGCCTCGCCTGCGCCCCGGTCATCGATCACCTGCGCCGCCTGGGCGTCACCACGGTGGAGCTGATGCCGGTCCACACCTTCGTAGACGATCGCCATCTGGTCGCAGCTGGGTTGCGCAACTACTGGGGCTACAACTCGCTGGGGTTCTTCGCGCCGGACATGCGCTACTCCTCGACCGGTCGCGTGAGCGAATTCAAGACCATGGTCAAAACGCTGCACTCGGCGGGGCTGGAAGTGATCCTCGACGTCGTCTACAACCATACCGCCGAAGGCAATCATCTCGGCCCCACTCTCAGTCTGCGGGGAATCGACAACGCCTCGTACTATCGCCTGGCGCCAGCCCATCCGCGCTACTACATGGACTACACCGGCACGGGCAACACGCTGAACATGCGCCACCCCAGCGTGCTCCAGTTGATCATGGATTCGCTGCGCTACTGGGTGCTGGAGATGCACGTGGATGGATTTCGATTCGACCTCGCCTCAGCACTAGCGCGTGAGTTGCATGAAGTCGACCGGCTGGGCGCGTTCTTCGACATCATTGGCCAGGATCCGGTGCTGTCGCAGGTGAAGCTCATCGCCGAGCCCTGGGACCTGGGTGAGGGCGGCTATCAGGTGGGCAACTTTCCGACCGGCTGGACGGAGTGGAACGACCGCTACCGGGATACTGTGCGCGCTTACTGGAAGGGCGACGGCGGGTTGATCGGCGATTTCGCGCGGCGTCTGACCGGTTCCAGCGATCTGTACGAAGCCAGCGGGCGCAAGCCTCACGCGAGCATCAACTACATTACTGCGCACGATGGCTTCACGTTGACCGATCTCGTGAGCTACAACGACAAGCACAACGGGGGCAACCTCGAAGAAAACCGCGATGGTCCCAACAACAACCTGTCGTGGAATTGCGGGATCGAGGGTCCAACCAACGATGCTGAAGTCAGCGCTCTGCGTGCACGCCAGAAGCGCAACTTCATTGCTACGCTGCTGCTGTCACAGGGCGTGCCCATGCTTCTGGCCGGCGATGAGCTCGGCCGCACACAGCGCGGCAATAACAACGCCTATTGCCAGGACAACGAAATCTCCTGGCTCGACTGGCGTCTGGACGAGCAAGAGACTGCGCTTCTGCAGTTCTTCCAGCACCTGATCCAAATCCGCCGCCAGCACCCGGTGTACCGCCGCCGACGCTTCTTCCAGGGACGGCCCATCCGCGGCAGCGGCATCAAGGACATCGCCTGGCTCACGCCCGAGGGGCGTGAGATGGACGACACCGAATGGAGCCAGGAATTCGCCCGTTCGCTCGGCGTGTATTTCGCTGGCGAGGCGCTGGACGAGACCGACCGGCGCGGCCAGCCGGTGCGCGACGACAACTTTCTGCTGCTGCTCAACGCGCATCACGAGGCGATCCCGTTTGCCTTGCCGGAATTCCGGGCCGGATCGAGCTGGCAGGTACTGCTGGACACCGCGTACGAGCAGGGCCTGGCGATGGACGGCCGCTTTCCCGGAGCCGCGCGCTACGATCTGCAAGGCCGATCGCTCGCGCTGTTGACCGAAATCCCGCAGACCTGAAGCGCCAAGGATGCGCAGGCCAGGCCGGCCCCGCCTCAAGCTCGGCGCACGACAGGAGTAAAGTAGCAGGTCGGTCCATTCAGCAATCGGGGTAGCGGTGCTCCAAATCAAGAAGATCGCAGGCGCGCTCGGCGCGGAGATCGTGGGTGTGGATCTGTCTGCGCCCCCCTCATCCGAGCTTGCCAGCGCGATC
>DASPUW010000155.1:0-15330 GCA_035622675.1 Burkholderiales bacterium
CCGCGAGGTCGAAGCGGGTCAGGCAGGCTACGGTGTGGTACCGGTCGAGAACTCGACCGACGGCGCGGTCGGACGCAGCCTCGACCTGCTGCTCGCTACGCCGGCGAGCATCTGCGGCGAGGTTTTGCTCGCGGTACACCAGTGCCTGATGAGCAAAGCGGTGGCCGGCGCACCGATCCGAAAGGTGTTTGCTCACGCCCAAAGCCTGGCGCAGTGCCACGAATGGCTCAACCAGAACCTGTCGGCGGCCGAGCGCGTCGCCGTGGTGAGCAATGCGGAGGGTGCGCGCCTGGCTGCGGCCGATCCGACCAGCGCGTCGATCGGGTCGCGCGCGGCTGCAGAGTTGTATGAGCTCGATGTCGTCGCGGCCAACATCGAGGATCAACCCAACAACACGACGCGCTTCGTCGTGATCGGGGATCACGCGCCAGCGCCTTGCGGGCGCGACAAGACCTCGCTCGCGATGTCCACTCTCAACCGTCCCGGCGCCATGCATGATCTGCTCGCGCCGCTCGCGCGGCACGGAGTGGACATGACCCGCATGGAATCGCGGCCATCGCGTACTGGACTATGGGAGTATGTGTTCTTCGTTGACCTGAAAGGGCATCAACAGGAGGCGCACGTCGCGCGCGCCCTGACCGAGGTGCGCAGCCGCGCGTCGTTTCTCAAGATTCTCGGCTCCTATCCGGCTGCGCTGTAGCCGGTCCGTATGATCGACACCTGCGAGCTGTCCCCCTCCTATATCCGCGCCATCGCGCCCTATCAACCGGGGAAGCCCATTTCCGAGCTGGCCCGGGAGATGGGCCTCCGCGAGGCGGCCATCATCAAGCTTGCGTCCAACGAAAATCCGCTCGGCGTAAGCCCGCTCGCGCGCAAGGCGATGGAAGCCGAGCTCGACGGCCTCGCGCGCTACCCGGACGGCAACGGCTTCGAGCTGAAACGCGCGCTGGCGGCCCGCTACCGTGTGGACGCGCAATGCATCGTGCTCGGCAACGGCTCCAACGATGTGCTGGAGCTTGTCGCCCGCTGCTTCTTGTATCCCGGAGCGTCGGCGGTCATGTCGCAGCATGCGTTCGTGGTCTATCCGCTCGCCACTCAGGTTGCCGGCGCGACGAGACTGGAGACGCCGGCCAGGAACTATGGCCATGACCTGGACGCCATGGCCGGGGCGGTGCGCGAGGATACCCGTGTAATCTGGATGGCGAACCCGAATAATCCGACCGGCACTTTCGTGCCTGCGCCGCGCCTCGAAGCGTTTCTGCGGCGCATCCCCCGGCGGATCGTCGTCGTTCTGGATGAGGCCTACAACGAATATCTCCCGGACGCGGTGCAGACGGACAGCGTGCTTTGGCTGGCCCAGTTCCCCAACCTGGTGATCACGCGCACCTTCTCCAAGGCCTACGGACTCGCTGGGCTGCGTGTGGGATTCGCACTGGCGCATCCGGACGTGGCCGATCTGATGAACCGCGCGCGCCAGCCGTTCAACGTCAGCAGCCTGGCGCAGGCTGCAGCCACCGCCGCGCTCGAGGATCACGAGTTCGTCAAGCGCAGCGCGGAGCTCAACCGTGCCGGTATGCGTCTGCTCGTCGATGGGCTGGAGCGTTTGGGCCTCGGGCATATCGAGTCCTTCGCCAATTTCGTCACCTTTCAAGCCGGCGCTGCCTCACGCATTTACCAGCGTCTGCTGGAGCAAGGGGTGATCGTGCGGCCGATCGGTATGTACGGTTTGCCCGAGCACCTACGGGTTACGATCGGCCTCCCGGCCGAAAACGAGCGCTTCCTGCACGCGCTGCGCACCGCGCTGCACGCCTGACCGTTCTTCCCCGCACGTGACCGATCTCCGTTTCCGCAGACTCGCCGTGTTCGGCGTCGGCTTGATCGGCGGCTCCTTCGCCATGGCGCTTAAGCAGGCAGGGTGTGTCGACCGCGTGGTCGGGGTAGGGCGTGGCCGGGCAAACCTGGAGCGGGCGCTGGAACTCGGCGCCATCGACGAGGTCGCCGTCGATACGCCATCGGCGCTACGCGGCACGGATGTGGTGCTCGTTGCTGTGCCGGTGCAGCAGACATTGCCTGTGCTGGCGGCGATTGCTCCTCACCTGGAATCGGGCGCCGTCCTGACCGACGCGGGCAGCACCAAGCGCGATGCGGTGGCTGCGGCGCGTGCGAACCTGGGCCTGAAACTGATGCAGTTCGTACCCGCCCATCCGATCGCGGGCGCGGAGCTCTCCGGGGTGGACGCCGCTCGCGCGGAGCTGTTCCGCGAGCGCACCGTGGTGCTCACGCCGCTGGCTGAAACCGGCGACGAGGCGCGCGTGCGGGGCGATGCCGTCTGGCGCGCCTGCGGTGCTCGCACCGTTGAGATGTCGCCCGAGCGGCACGATCAGGTCTTCGCGGCGGTGAGTCACCTGCCGCACGCGCTCGCGTTCGTGCTGGTCGAGATGATCGCGAGCCGTCCCGACTCAGGAGAGCTGTTTTCCTTCGCTGGCGCAGGTTTCCGCGACTTCACCCGCATCGCTGCCAGCTCGCCCGAGATGTGGCGCGACATCTGTCTCGCCAACGGGGACGCGATGCTCGCCGAGATCCGCGCGTTCCAGGCGCGGCTTGCGACACTGGCCGCCGAGATCGAAGCGGGAGACGGCGCGGACATCGAGCTGAGCTTCGAGCTGGCGCGCGCGGCCCGCGACAAGTGGGTGCGCAGCCGCACCTAGCGGAATGCGCAGCTATCCGCCTCACCTGGACCTGGGCCCGTTGTGGCGCGCGCGGGGCGTGATCCGGCTGCCCGGCTCCAAGAGCATATCCAACCGCACGCTGCTGCTGGCTGCGCTCGCCGAAGGTACCAGCGACGTCCGCGATCTGCTGTCCTCGGATGACGTGGACCGCATGCTCGAAGCGCTGCAACAGCTGGGGGTAGCTTTTGAGCAGGACGGACCGCAGCGCTTGACCGTGACGGGCTGCGGCGGATCTTTGCCGGTCAAGTCGGCCAGCTTGCTCCTGGGCAACGCCGGGACTGTCTTTCGTCCGCTGACGGCGGTGCTGGCGCTGAACGGCGGTCACTACAAGCTGTCGGGCACGCCGCGCATGCACGAGCGGCCGATCGGCGACCTGGTCGATGCGCTGCGCGCGCTCGGCGCCGACATCCGCTACCTGGGCACCGACGGTTTCCCGCCGCTCGAGATTTTTCCGGGGGCGATTCGGATCGGTGCGCGCGTTGCAGTGCGCGGCGACGTTTCGAGCCAGTTTCTGACCGCGCTGCTGATCGCGCTCCCGACCGCCGGCAAAGCGGTCAGCATCGACGTGGAAGGCGAGCTCATCTCGAGGCCCTATGTCGAGATCACGCTCAAGCTGATGGCGCTGTTCGGCGTGGAGGTGGAGCGCGACGGGTGGAAATCGTTCGCGCTTGCGGCCGGGCAGCGGTATTGCAGCCCGGGTCTGGTCCTGGTGGAAGGCGACGCGTCCAGCGCATCGTACTTTCTCGCGGCCGGCGCCATCGGTGGAGGCCCCGTGCGCGTCGAGGGCGTGGGGCGCGACAGCGTGCAGGGCGATGTCGCCTTTGCCGACGCTCTAGCCGGCATGGGCGCCGTGGTGAAAGCCGGAAGCGACTGGATCGAAGCGAGCGCGCCGGCGGACGGGCAGCTCCGCGCCTTCGACCTCGACCTCAATCACATCCCCGATGCGGCGATGACACTCGCCGTCGCCGCGCTGTTTGCCGACGGCCCTTGCAAGCTGCGCAACGTCGGGAGCTGGCGCGTCAAAGAGACCGACCGCCTCGCCGCGATGGCCACCGAGCTGTGCAAGGTCGGCGCACAGACACAGCAGGGCGTTGACTATCTCGTGGTGACTCCGCCGCCTGCTTTGATACCTGGTGCCCGCATCGACACGTACGACGACCACCGCATGGCGATGTGCTTTTCCCTGGTCGCGCTGGGTGGGGTCCCGGTTCGCATCGACGACCCCAAGTGCGTGGCCAAGACCTTTCCCGACTACTTCGAACGCTTCGCCGCAATCACGGCGCCGTCCCCGGTACCGGTGATAGCGATCGACGGACCATCCGCCTCCGGCAAGGGCACGGTCGCGCGGCAAGTGGCGGAACGCCTCGGCTTTCGGCTCCTGGACAGCGGCGCCTTGTATCGCCTGGTCGCCTTAGCCGCGGCTCGACACGGCGTCGACCCATCGGACGAGCCGGCGCTGGCTGCCGAAGCGACGGCGCTGGATTGTGAATTTCGCGATGACGGCGGGGTATCGCTGGGGGGGCAGGACGTCACGCAGGCTATTCGGACTGAAGCGATGTCGAGCGCTGCTTCGCGCGTGGCTGCCGCGCCCGCCGTGAGACAGGCGCTGCTCGAGCGCCAGCGCGGTCTTCGCCGGGCGCCAGGCCTAGTGGCCGAAGGGCGCGACATGGGTTCGGTGGTGTTCCCGGACGCCACCTTCAAGGTTTTCCTCACGGCGACTGCCGAGGCGCGCGCACAGCGCCGCCATAAACAGTTGATGGAAAAAGGAATACATGCTAACCTTGACGCCCTTTTGCTGGACATCAACCAGCGCGATGCACGGGACGCGACGCGCAGCGTCGCTCCTCTGCAGAGATGCGCGGATGCGCATCTCGTCGACACAACCGGGCTTTCCGTAGAGGAGGCCGTGCAGCGAGTGCTGCTGTTGTGTCGGCAGGCGCTGAGACAGGCGCCATCCCGCTAGCATCGGCGCGCAGGCCGTGGACGTTTTGCGGCGTAGCCGATGCGGGGATGGATTTTTCAACAACCGGCCCCATCTGGCGCAGCCGATGGGTTGACGAGACGACTGATTATTTTGTGATGACAACCGCTACTTCCTCCAAAGCTTCCGATAAATCCGAGACGTTCGCGCAGCTGTTCGAAGAGAGTCTTTCCCGCAAGGAGATGCGATCCGGCGAAGTGATCACCGCCGAAGTGGTGCGCGTAGATGCCAACTTCGTGGTGGTGAACGCAGGCCTCAAGTCGGAGAGCTATATTCCGACCGAGGAGTTCCGCAACGATCGCGGTGAGCTCGAGGTTCAGCCGGGCGAGTTCGTCCAGGTCGCGATCGAAGCGCTCGAGGACGGTCACGGCGAGACTCGGCTGTCGCGGGAGAAGGCGAAGCGGTTGGCGGCTTGGCACGAGCTCGAGGCCGCGCTCGAGCAAGGCAAGGTGGTGCAGGGGTTGGTCAACGGCAAGGTCAAAGGCGGACTGACCGTGATGATCAACGGCATCAGGGCTTTCCTGCCGGGATCGCTCGTGGACCTGCGCCCGGTCAAGGACACTAACCCTTACGAGGGCAAGCAGCTCGAATTCAAGGTCATCAAGCTCGACCGCAAGCGCAATAACGTGGTGGTCTCGCGTCGTGCCGTCCTCGAGGCCAGTCAGGGTGCCGAGCGCGAGGCTCTGCTCTCCAGCTTGCAGGAAGGGGCGGTGGTCAAGGGCGTGGTGAAGAACATCACCGACTACGGCGCGTTCGTGGATCTCGGCGGCATCGACGGCCTGCTGCACATCACTGACCTTGCCTGGCGCCGCGTCAAGCATCCCTCCGAAGTCCTGTCGGTCGGCGACGAGGTCGAAGCGAAGGTGCTCAAGTACGACCAGGAGAAGAACCGGGTGTCGCTGGGCTTGAAGCAGCTGGGCGAGGATCCGTGGGTCGGCATCGCGCGCCGCTACCCGACCGGCACGCGCCTGTTCGGCAAGGTCACCAACCTCACCGATTACGGCGCGTTCGTGGAGATCGAGTCCGGCATCGAGGGCCTGGTGCACGTGTCCGAGATGGACTGGACCAACAAGAATGTGCACCCGTCCCGCGTGGTGCAAGTGGGCGACGAGGTGGAGGTGATGATCCTCGAAATCGACGAGGAACGCCGCCGCATCTCGCTGGGAATGAAGCAGTGCCTGCCCAATCCGTGGGAGGAGTTCGCCACTACTTACAAGAAGGGCGACAAGGTCAAGGGGCAGATCAAGTCGATCACCGACTTCGGGGTGTTCATCGGGCTGCCCGGCGGCATCGACGGTCTGGTGCACCTGTCCGACCTGTCCTGGACGGTCGCCGGCGAGGAGGCCGTGCGCAACTACAAGAAGGGAGACGAGGTCGAGGCAGTGGTGGTCGCCATCGATGTGGAGCGCGAGCGCATTTCGCTCGGCATCAAACAGCTGGAAGGCGATCCGTTTACCAACTACGTCAACACCCACGAGAAGGGCAGCCTGGTGGAAGGCAAGGTCAAGAGCCTGGACGCGAAGGGCGCCGTGGTCACGCTGGAGAACGACGTGGAAGGCTACCTGCGCGCCTCGGAAGTCTCGCGCGACCGGGTGGAGGACATCCGCCAGCACCTGAAGGAGGGAGACGCGGTCAACGCGATGATCATCAACATCGACCGTAAGAATCGGACGATCAATCTGTCGGTCAAGCAGAAGAGCATGGCCGAGGAGAGCGAGGCGATCCAGAAGCACGCTGCCGACGCGCCGGTCAGCACGGGAACGACGAATCTGGGAGCGCTGCTGAAGGCGAAGCTGGACACCAAGAACACTGCTCAATAGGTAAGAGAGTCCAGCAACGCTGTGTGGCCTGATCGGGCGCGCGCCCGAGGCGGCGGCGCAGCGCTGCTGTCCGGTAACGTGAAGGTTGCCTGCACAACAAGGGGGTCCGCGAGGCGAGGCACGACGCTGAAGCGTCGAGGCGGAACGGTGACGCTGCGGCCGGCCCGACGAGGCCATCCCACCAGCGAGAAGGGAAATTCATGACAAAGTCGGAGTTGATCTCCAGGCTGGCGGCGCATTTCCCCCAGCTGGTGGCGAGCGACGCGGAACTGGCCGTGAAGATGATCCTGGACGCCATGTCCAAGAGCCTGGCACTAGGCCAGCGCATCGAGATCCGCGGCTTCGGCAGTTTCGGGCTGAACTACCGGCCTCCCCGCGTCGGGCGCAACCCAAAATCGGGCGACAAGGTTCAAGTGCCCGCCAAGTACGTTCCTCACTTCAAGGCCGGCAAGGAACTACGGGAGCGCGTCGACGCCAAACGTGAGGGAGAACAGCAGTAGGCGCGCGCGGACGTGGGGCGCTGGAGGCGATGCGGTATCTGCGCTTGATCCTCGGGATCGTCCTGTTCTTCGTCTTTCTCGGTTTCGCCATCAAGAACTCCGATACGGTGGTGCTGCGCTACTTTCTGGGTTGGGAGTGGCACGCGGCGCTCTCGCTCGTTCTTCTGGTGTTCTTCACTGCTGGCGCGGTGCTCGGTGTGCTCGCGGCGATGAGTACCCTGCACCATCGGCGCCGCGAGGTGGCGCAGCTGCGCCGGGAGCTGCACGCAGCGCGCTCAGCGCCGCAGGCGCAAGACGCCCACCCCGAGCGTCAGCTGCTCTGACGGCGCTCTGACGCATGGAATTCGAGCTCTGGTGGCTGATCGGCTTTCCGATCTTCTTCGGCCTTGGCTGGCTGGCTGCGCGCATCGATCTCAAGCAGCTGCTGACCGAGTCGCGCGCATTGCCCTCCTCATACTTCCGCGGGCTCAACTTTCTCATCAATCAGCAGCCCGACAAGGCGATCGAAGCGTTCATCGAAGTGGTCAAGGTCGATCCGCAGACGGTCGAGCTGCACTTCGCGCTGGGCAGTCTGTTTCGTCGCCGCGGTGAGGTGGAGCGGGCCATCCGGATGCACCAGAATCTGGTCGATCGGGCGGATCTCGCGACCGAGCAGCGGCTGACCGCACTGTACGAGCTGGCCCAGGATTACCTCAAGGCCGGCCTGCTGGATCGGGCCGAGGATATGTTCCTCAAGCTCGAGGGCACCTCCTATGAGCAGTCGGCGCTGAAGTTCCTGCTCGAGATCTACGAGCAGGAGAAGGACTGGGTGAAAGCGATCGACGCGTCGCGCCGCATGGACGCGGTCACCGGTCAGTCGAGCCAGCGCGAGATCGCGCATTTCTACTGCGAGCTTGGGCAGTCGGAGATGACGCATTCGCGCCCGGAGCGCGCGCGCGGCTACCTCGACGAGGCGCTCAACGTCAACCGCAAGTGCGCGCGCGCCTACCTTCTGCTGGGTGATCTCGCCCTGCAGCAAGGCAAGACGACGGAAGCGATCGATTGGTGGAAGCGCATCGAAGGTCAGAACCCCGCTTATCTGCCGCTTGCCGCCGAGCGCTTTCTGGGCGCCTACCGCCAGCTCGGGCGCCTCGATGAGGGTGTCAGCCTGCTGCGCGGCTACCTTGCCAGCTACCCGTCGCTCGACCTGCTCAACAGCGTATTCCAAGCTGTGCTCGAGCGCGATGGGCCGACCGGCGCCAATCAGCTGGTGCGCGACGAGTTGAGGCGTGCGCCCACGCTGCTCGGACTGGACAAGCTGCTGGAGGCGCAGCTGCTGGAGGCGCCATTCGAGCGGCGGCATGACCTCGAGCTGATCCGCAATCTCATTCATCCGCATACCCGCAGCCTCGCGCTCTACCGCTGCGACAACTGCGGATTCAAAGCGCGGCAGTTCTACTGGCATTGCCCCGCGTGCCATCGCTGGGAGACGTATCCTCCGCGGCGGAGCGAGGAGCGGGAGCCGGCGGCATGAGCGACCCGCGCATCATCGTCGCGCTGGACCTGTCTGCTGCGGATAGCGCACTCGCTCTGGCGCGGCGCCTGTCTCCCGAGCTGTGCCGCCTCAAAGTCGGCAAGGAGCTGTTCACCGCGGCTGGGCCAGCCTTGGTTGCGCAGCTGCGGCGCGAAGGCTTCGGCGTGTTCCTGGATCTGAAATTCCACGACATCCCCAACACCGTCGCGCAGGCCTGCCGATCCGCTGCGCGACTCGGTGTTTGGATGATTGACGTGCACGCGCTGGGCGGGCGCGTCATGCTGCAGGCGGCGCGCGAGGCATTGGGCAGCACACCGGACCGCCCGCGGCTGACCGCCGTGACGATCCTCACCAGCCTCGATGCAGAAGGCCTGCGCGAGGTGGGCATCGAAGATACTCCGGCGCGCGCGGCATCCAGGCTGGCAGGCCTGGCCCAGGCGAGCGGAGCGGACGGCGTGGTGTGCTCCGCGCAAGAGGCCGCTGCGCTGCGCCGACAATGCGGCGCCGGGTTCCTGCTGGTTACGCCGGGCATCCGCTCGGGCGACCCGGGTGCTGGCGATGCGCCGGATGATCAGAAGCGGATTGCCAGCGCGCGTTCCGCCGTCGACGCAGGCGCGGACTATCTCGTCATCGGGCGTCCAGTGACCCGCGCCGCTGACCCGCTGGCTGCTTTGCGCCGCATCCACGCGGAAATCTCGGCATGACTGACAGCGTGCGGCGAGGAACACGATGAAGATCACCATGATCGGAACCGGCTACGTGGGCCTGGTGTCGGGCGCGTGCCTGGCGGACCAGGGCAACGACGTGGTGTGCCTGGACGTCAACCGCGACAAGATCGAAGCGCTGCGCGCGGGCACGATTCCGATCCACGAGCCGGGGCTCGACGTCCTGGTCGAGCGCAATGCGCGCGCCGGCCGGTTGCACTTTTCCACGGAGATCGAGCCGAGCGTGCGGCACGGCACCGTGCAGTTCATCGCGGTAGGCACTCCGCCCGACGAAGATGGGTCCGCCGACCTGCGCTACGTGACCGAGGCGGCGCGCAGCATCGGACGCCACATGCGCGACTACAAGGTCGTGGTCGACAAGTCGACGGTGCCAGTGGGCACCGCGGATCGCGTCCGAGAGGCGATCGGTGAGGAGCTGAAAGCGCGCGGCGTCGAAGTCCCGTATAGCGTCGTGTCTAACCCGGAATTCCTGAAGGAAGGAGCGGCGGTCGAAGATTTCATGAAGCCGGACCGCATCGTGCTCGGCGCCGACGACGAGCGCGCAACGCAGATCATGCGGGCTGTATATGCACCGTTCCAGCGCAACCGCGACCGCATGCTGGTGATGGACGTGCGCTCGGCCGAGCTGACCAAGTATGCGGCCAACGCCATGCTCGCCACGCGCATCTCGTTCATGAACGAGCTCGCGAACCTGGCGGAAGCTCTGGGTGCGGACATCGAGCAGGTGCGCCGGGGCATCGGCTCGGATCCGCGCATTGGCTATGATTTCCTGTACGCTGGCTGCGGCTACGGAGGCTCGTGCTTCCCCAAGGACGTGAGGGCGCTGCAGCGCACGGCCGGCGCGGCTGGCCTGCCGCTCAGGATCATGGGCGCTGTGGAACAGGCCAACGACGCGCAGAAGCTGCGCCTGGTCGAGAAGATCACGCGGCGCATGGGTGAGCGGCTGGAAGGCCGGCGCTTCGCGCTGTGGGGCCTTGCGTTCAAGCCCAACACGGATGACATGCGCGAAGCCCCGAGCCGCGTTGTGATCGAGCAGATCCTTGCACGCGGCGGCGAGCTGCGTGTATACGATCCCGCCGCAATGGACGAGGCAAGGCGGCTGTATCGCGACGAACCTCGCTTGCGGTGTGTGGATAGCCCGTTGGCTGCGCTGGATGGCGCTGACGCGCTGGTCATCGTGACCGAATGGAAAGAGTTTCGCAGCCCAGATCTCGGCGACATGAAACAACGCCTGAAGCAGCCTCTGGTGTTCGACGGACGCAACCTCTACGATCCCGGGTTGGCGGCCGAGGCCGGCCTCGAGTATTTCTCGATTGGGCGCAATGCGCCGCACGCCATGAGCAGCGAAAGATGACCGCGAGCCGCCCCGACCTGACCAGGGCGCACGTGCTGGTGGTCGGGGACGTCATGCTCGACCGCTATTGGTTTGGCGAGGTGAGCCGCATCTCGCCCGAGGCGCCGGTGCCGGTGGCGCGCATCACGCGCACGGAAGAGCGGCCGGGCGGTGCAGCCAATGTCGCGCGCAACGTGGCGGCGTTGGGCGGCCGGGTCGAGCTGCTCGCCGTAGTGGGAACCGACGAACCGGCTGGCGCGCTCGCGCGCCTGCTGGAGGCGGAGCGGGTGCATGCGCAGCTCACCCGGGATGTGACACTCAGCACCACGGTGAAGCTGCGGGTCATCGGGCGCCAGCAGCAACTGCTGCGTATCGATTTCGAAACCCCCCCGGCCCCCGAGGCGCTGCAGGCGAAGCTCGCGGATTTTGACGCGCGGCTGTCCGCGACACGCGTCGTGATCTTTTCCGACTACGGCAAGGGGGGGCTCGCGCACGTGGACCGCATGATCGGCCAGGCGCGCTCGGCAGGTAAGACCGTGCTCGTCGATCCCAAGGGCGATGATTTCGAGAAGTACCGCCGCGCTACGGTCCTTACCCCCAATCTGGGCGAGTTCCGCGCGGTGGCGGGTCGCTGGCGCAGCGAAGGCGAGCTCGCCGACAAAGCGCAGCAGTTGCGCCGCTCGCTGGAGCTCGAGGCGCTGCTGATCACGCGCAGCGATGAGGGCATGACCCTGTTCCGTGAAGGTGAGGCGCTGCATGTGCCGGCGGTGGCCAAGGAGGTATACGACGTGAGCGGCGCCGGAGATACGGTCATCGCAACGCTCGGCGTCATGCTGGCGGCCGGGATCGAGCTGGCGGAGGCGGTCCGCTGGGCCAACAAGGCGGCCGGCATCGTCGTCGGCAAGCTGGGCACGGCAGTGGTTCACCCCGACGAGCTGTTCACATGACGTTTGCCGCGAAAGCCGACCTATGATCATCGTCACCGGAGCGGCGGGGTTTATCGGGTCGAACCTGGTGAAGGCGCTCAACGACCGCGGCGAGGATGAGGTCATCGCGGTCGACAACCTCACACGCGGTGACAAGTTTCGGAACCTGGTCGACTGCCGCCTGGCCGACTACCTGGACAAAGAGGAGTTCCTGCGCAAGCTTGCGCAGGGCGCCTATGATGGTGAGCTCACCGCGGTGCTGCACCAGGGTGCCTGCTCCGACACCATGGAGAGCAACGGGCGCTACATGATGGAGAACAACTACCGCTACTCCGCCGAGCTGCTCGATTTCTGCCAGGCCGAGGAGGTGCCGTTCATCTATGCGTCGTCCGCGGCCGTGTACGGTGCGGGCACGGTATTTCGCGAGGATCCCGAGCACGAGCGGCCGTTGAACGTGTACGGCTACTCCAAGCACCTGTTCGACAGCCTGGTGCGCCGGCGCTGGAGCGACAACACCGCTCAGGTCGTGGGGCTGCGCTACTTCAACGTGTATGGACCACGCGAGGCGCACAAGGAGCGCATGGCCTCGGTCGTGTTCCATCTCTTCAATCAGTACCGTTCGGAACGCCGCGTAAAGCTGTTCGAAGCCAGCGCAGGTTTCGGGCCGGGCGAGCAACGGCGCGATTTCGTATCGGTCGCGGATGTGGTGCAGGCGAACCTGTACCTTCTCGACCACCCGCAGCATTCGGGCATATTCAACGTCGGCACCGGGCGCGCGCAGACCTTCAACCAGGTGGCGGCCGCCGTCGTCAACGCCCTGCGCGAGGCCGAGGGTGAGCGGCCGGTCGAGCTCGCGCAGATGCAGGCCGACGGGCAGATCGAGTACACACCGTTTCCCGCGGGCCTCAAGGAAAAATATCAGAGCTACACGCAGGCCGACATCAGCCGGTTGCGGCGCGCGGGCTACGCGGCACCGTTCCTGACCGTGGAGCAGGGCGTGGAAAGATACGTCAAATGGCTGCTGGAAAGGTGAGCGCGCCCGCGGGCCCGTACCGCACGCTCGACGACTTCGTCGGCAACACGCCGCTCGTGCGGCTGAAGCGGCTGCCCCGCCGGACCAGCAATGTCGTTCTCGCCAAGCTGGAAGGCAACAACCCGGCCGGTTCGGTGAAGGACCGGCCGGCGCTGTCGATGATCGTGCACGCAGAGGAGCGCGGCGAAATCAAGCCGGGCGACACCCTGATCGAGCCGACCAGCGGCAACACAGGCATCGCGCTGGCCATGGTAGGCGCGATGCGCGGCTACCGCATGGTGCTCGTCATGCCCGAGCACCTGTCCGCCGAGCGCCGTACGACCATGGCCGCGTTCGGTGCGCACATCGTGCTCACGCCCAAGGACGGCGGCATGGAGATGGCGCGCGACGTGGCGCAGCAGATGGAGGCGCGCGGCGAAGGCCGCATCCTCGACCAGTTCGCGAATCCCGACAACCCGCGCGCGCACTACGAGGGGACCGGGCCGGAGATCTGGCGCGACACCGAAGGCCGCGTCACGCATTTCGTGAGCAGCATGGGCACCACCGGAACGATCATGGGCTGCTCGCGCTTCTTCAAGGAGAAGAATGCGCGCATCCAGATCATCGGCTGTCAGCCCACCCCCGGCTCCCAGATCCCGGGCATCCGTAAGTGGCCCGACGAATATCTGCCCAGGATCTATCAGCCCGAACGCGTCGATCGCATCGTCGAGGTGAGCCAGGCGGACGCCGAGGACATGATGCGCCGGTTAGCGCAGGAAGAAGGGGTGTTCGCGGGCGTGTCGTCCGGCGGTGCAGCGTGGGCGGCGCTCGAGCTGTCCAAGGAAGTCGACGGCGCCGTCATCGTCGTCATCATCTGCGACCGCGGCGACCGCTATCTGTCGACTGGCGTCTTCGGCTAGCTAATAGCCGTCCAACGCTCGGGAGAGCGCGCCAGGCCGGCGAGCAGCAGCTCGCGCTTGAGCGCGAGCTCCCGCGGCAGCCGGTCGTAGAGCTTCATAAACAGCTCCTCGTGCTGCAGCAGCTCGAGCGTCCACGGCTCGCGTTCCACCGCCGTCATGTCCGCGTAGCGCGCCTGCACTGCGTCATCGAGCCCTGACCAGTCGAGGTCCCGCCGGCGCGGTATCCATCCCAGGACACTTTCGACCGCGCCCGCGCCGCCCTCGCACCGCTCCACGATCCATTTCAGGACGCGCATGTTCTCGCCATAGCCCGGCCATAGAAAGTGGCCGTCGGCGCTCTTGCGGAACCAATTGACGCAGAACATGAGCGGCGGGTGCGCGAGCCTGCGCCCCATCTGCAGCCAGTGCGCGAAGTAATCGCCCATGTGGTAGCCGCAGAATGGCAGCATGGCGAAGGGATCGCGGCGTACCTCACCGACCTTGCCCGCCGCCGCGGCGGTTGTCTCCGAGCCCATCGTCGCGGCGGCATACACGCCGTCGGCCCAGCTGAACGCCTGGTACACGAGCGGCACCGTGTGGCTGCGCCGTCCACCGAAGATGAAGGCCGAGATCGGCACGCCTTCGGGTCTTTCCCAATCCGGATCGAGGCTGGGACATTGCGCGGCCGGAACGGTAAAGCGCGCGTTCGGGTGCGCGGCCTTGCCCCCCGAATGCATGCCCCAGCTATGCCCGAGCCAGTCGCTCAGCTGCACGGGCGGCTCGCCCGTCATGCCTTCCCACCACACGTCGCCGTCGGTCGTCGTGGCCACGTTGGTGAACAGGCAGTTCTTCTCCAGCGTAGCGATGGCGTTGGGATTGGACTGCCGCGACGTGCCGGGCGCGACGCCGAAGAAGCCATACTCCGGGTTGATCGCGTACAGCCGTCCGTCGGCTCCCGGCCGGATCCATGCGATGTCGTCGCCAACCGTGGTGACTTTCCAGCCGCTCAACGCGGGCGGAGGCACCATCATCGCGAAATTGGTCTTGCCGCACGCGCTCGGAAACGCGGCCGCGACGTATCTCTTCTTGCCGCTCGGGGCCTGGACGCCGAGGATCAACATGTGCTCGGCGAGCCAGCCCTGTGCGCGCCCCATGCTGGAAGCGATACGCAGGGCCAGGCACTTCTTGCCGAGCAGCGCGTTGCCGCCGTAGCCGCTCCCAAAGGACCAAATCGCGTTCTCCTCCGGGAAATGGACGATGTACTTGTGCTGCGGATTGCATGGCCAGGGGACGTCCTTCGAGCCGGGCGGGAGCGGCATGCCGACGGAATGCAGGCAGGGGATGTACTCGCCGTCCTCGCCGAGCGCCTCGAGCGCCGCGCGTCCCATGCGCGTCATGATGCGCATGCTGACTGCGACATAAGCGGAATCGGTGATCTGCACGCCCAGCTTGGAGAGCGGCGCGCCGAGTGGGCCCATGCTGAACGGCACGACGAACAGGGTGCGCCCGCACATGCAGCCCTCGAACAACCGCGTGAGCTGCGCCTTCATCTGCACCGGATCCACCCAGTTGTTGGTGGGACCGGCATCGTGCCGCTCCGCGCTGCAAATGAACGTGCGTTCCTCGACCCTCGCGACGTCCGCCGGATCGGAGCGTGCCGCAAAGCTCCCGGGCCGTTTGCGCGGGTGGAGCGCGATCATGGTCCCCGCGCGCACCAGATCGGCGCACAGCGCGTCGTACTCCGACTCCGAGCCGTCGCACCAGTGGATGCGATCGGGCCGTGTGAGCTGCGCGATCTGCGCGACCCAGCGCTGCAGGCCGGCATGCCGCACGTAAGCGGGTGAGGCCGGCCTTGCGGGCCGCGTCGCATACAGCCGCGCTTCTTGATTCAC
>DASPUW010000156.1:0-6331 GCA_035622675.1 Burkholderiales bacterium
CCTCCGTGCGGGCGTCTGCGCGCAGATGATTTCAGCGCGCGTCAGGCGTCGCGTAGATCGCTTTGTTCAGGAGCTCGCGGGCTGCGTCGATGACTTCCGATGCGGTGATGCCGATGGGCCCGCCTTGCCGCGCGCGACAGCTATCCGCGGCCAGGCCGTGCAGGTGCACCGCAGTGCAGGTCGCCAGCGGCGCAGAAGCCCCCTGAGTGATCAGAGCACCAAGGATGCCGCTCAACACATCACCCATCCCGGCGCTCGAGAGCCCAGGATTGCCGGATGTATTGATGTCATACGTCCCATCGGGCATTGCGACGACGGTGCCCAGACCTTTCAGGGCGGTGACCGCGTTGTAGCGCTGCGCCATCCACAGGGCCGAGCGCACGCGATCGTTCTGAATCTCGCCCGTGGAGACACCCGCCAAGCGGCCCGCTTCAGCCGGATGAGGTGTGATCACCGTGGCAGAGCGCCGCGCACGGCAAGAGTCCTGCAGGGCACTATGTGCGCCGATCAGGTTTAGCGCGTCGGCATCGATCACGAGAGGCAGGTCGCGCGCCAACGCCTGCTCGACGCATCGGGTCGCGGCTTGCGATTGCGACAGGCCCGGGCCGAGCACCAGGCAGTCGAGCGCATTCATCGCCAGCACATCTTGCACGCTTCTCAGCATCAGCTCCGGCTGACCAAAATCAAGGCGCGGTGCGTCGGAGCCGAGGAACCCCGCATAGACGCGCCCGCTGCCGAGCTCGAGCGCCGCCCGTGCCGCCAGCAGCGCGGCGCCCGTCATTCCTTCGGCCCCGCCGACGATGCCCAGACTGCCGAACGTACCTTTGTGGCTGTTGAGGCGACGCGGCGGCAGCGCGGCACCCAGCACCGCGCTGGCGATGGTCCTGCCCTTCGGTGCAAGCAGCGCCTCGACGTTGAGACCCAGATCCCGGACGTGCAAGTCGCCGCACAGATCGGGGCCGTCCAGCGTGAGCAGACCGGGCTTCAGGGCAATGAAGGTGATGGTGTGGCGCGCCTGGACGGCGCAGCCCAGCACGCGGCCGCTGTCGGCGTGCAGCCCGCTGGGCACATCGAGCGCTAGCACGGGCGCTGCGCTCGCATTCACGGCCGCGACGAGGTCCGCGTACCGACCGGAGATCTCGCGCTCCAATCCGACGCCGAACAGTCCGTCGACGATCAGGCCGAACGTGCGCAGCGCGCCGCGCGGCGGGTCGGCCAGAACTTCACCACCAGTCGCACCCCATGCGTCAAAGGCTGCCGCCGCATCCGCCGACAGCTTCGACCGCTGTCCGGTAAACACCACGCTGACGCGATGCCACCACTGCTTCAGGTGGCGTGCAGCGACCAACGCGTCGCCGCCGTTGTTGCCGGGGCCGGCCAGCACCAGCACGGATTTACCGCCGTCGGCGATGATGTCGCGCGCGAGCTCCGCGGCGGCCAGGCCGGCAATCTCCATCAGGCGCGGTGAACCTGCGGCCGAGTGTGCCAGCGACTCGATGCGGCGGATCTCGTCAGTGCGGTAGACGGGCAGTGCCGCTGCGGGCGGGAGCTGAGACATGATACTGAGTGAGTGTAGCTCGAAAGCGCGCGGGCATGCTGCTCGCCAGGCGAAGGGTATAATTCGCCTTTGTGGTTCATGACCGGCTCTCATGTCGCTGATTCTCAAGCTGCCCGGCCGCCGCGCCCTGTCCGAGTTCCGCCTCAACAAGCTCCTCCAGCAAGCCACGCAACATCTTCCCCGCCTCAGGGGCATCGACACGCAGTACTGGCATTTCGTCAAGCTCGCGCGGAGCTTGTCCGACGACGATACCGCGACGCTCAATGCCTTGCTCACGTACGGCCCCGCGCCACTGGGCCGCTCTGACGTGCGCGACGAGGACGCTGGCGAAATACTTCTGGTCGTTCCGAGGCTGGGGACGATCTCCTCTTGGGCCTCGAAGGCAACCGACATCGCACGGCAGTGCGGTCTGCGAGGCGTCGAGCGCATCGAGCGCGGTACCGTCTACCGGCTGCGGGGCGTGCGCGCATCGGCATTGCCGACCGCGCAGCGGCGCGCGTTGCTGCCGCTCCTGCATGACCGCATGACAGAAACGGTGCTCGACTCGCTCGAGGCCGCGGACACGCTGTTTCACGCCACGCGCCCGGCGCCGCTCGCCAGCATCGCAATCCTCGGGGGCGGGCGCGCCGAGCTGAAAAGGGCCGATCGCCGCCTCGGGCTTGCGCTGTCGGACGACGAAATCGATTATCTGCTCGACTACTTTACGCGCATCGGCCGCGATCCGACCGACGTCGAGCTGATGATGTTCGCGCAGGCCAACTCCGAACACTGCCGGCACAAGATCTTCAACGCCGACTGGATCATCGACGGCGAAGCCAAGCGCGAGTCGCTGTTCGGCATGATCAAGCACACGCACGCCGTGCACCCTGAAGGCACGTTGCTCGCCTATTCGGACAACGCTGCGGTCATGCAGGGTGCACAGATCGACCGCTTTTATCCGGTCGACGGTGAGCGCTACGAATTCCGCAGCGAGCCCACGCACATTCTCATGAAGGTCGAGACGCACAACCACCCGACTGCGATCGCGCCGTTCCCCGGCGCGGCGACCGGGTCAGGCGGTGAGATCCGCGACGAGGGCGCCACCGGACGGGGCGGCAAGCCCAAGGCTGGCCTGGTCGGGTTCACGACCTCGCATCTGCGCATCCCTGGCTTCGAGCAACCTTGGGAACGCAACGACTACGGCAAGCCCGGGCGTATTGCTTCCCCGCTGCAGATCATGGTCGAGGGTCCGATCGGCGCCGCGGCATTCAACAACGAGTTTGGCCGGCCCAACCTGCTCGGCTACTTCCGCACGTTCGAGCAGAGCGTGGACGGCGCGCATCGCGGCTATCACAAGCCGATCATGATCGCCGGTGGTGTCGGGAATATAGGCGCTGATCAGCTCAAGAAACTCCCGCTGAACGTGCAGAGCGCGCTGGTGCATCTGGGCGGCCCCGGCATGCTGATCGGGCTGGGGGGAGGCTCGGCCTCCAGCATGGGAGCAGGGGAGAACGTCGAAGACCTCGACTTCGATTCGGTTCAGCGCGGCAACGCGGAGATCGAGCGCCGCGCACAGGAAGTGATCGACCGGTGCTGGGCGCTGGGTCCCGACAATCCGATCCTGTCGATTCACGACGTGGGCGCGGGCGGTCTCTCGAATGCCCTCCCCGAGTTGCTGCACGGTGGCGGGGCCGGTGGACGCGCCGACCTGCGCGCGATCCCGAGCGAGGAGCCGGGGATGACGCCGATGCAGATCTGGTGCAACGAGTCGCAGGAGC
Source organism: Burkholderiales bacterium (assembly GCA_035622675.1). Lineage (GTDB taxonomy): Bacteria > Pseudomonadota > Gammaproteobacteria > Burkholderiales > SHXO01 > SHXO01. The sequence goes on from DASPUW010000156.1 coordinate 3,316, forward strand.
GCTACGTGCTGGCGGTCGATCCGCATCGGCTCGACTCGTTCCGGGCGCTGTGCGAGCGCGAGCGCTGTCCCTATGCGGTGATCGGCGCCTCCGCCGCCAACGACCATCTGCTGGTGGAAGACCCCTTGTTCCATAACCGTCCGGTAGACATGGAGCTGCCGGTGCTGCTGGGTAAACCGCCAAGGATGACACGCATCGTGACGCGTCGGCGGCGCGCACTGCGCAAGCTGGACCTGTCCGGCATCGAGCTCGCCGAGGCCGCACGGCGCGTTCTGCGCTTCCCGGCGGTGGCGAACAAGACATTCTTGATCAGCATCGGAGATCGCACCGTCGGAGGGCTGTGCAGCCGGGATCCGTTCGTCGGGCCTTGGCAGGTTCCGGTGGCGGACGTAGCGGTCACGCTCATGGGGTTTGGCACTCGCCGCGGAGAAGCCATGGCGATGGGAGAACGCACGCCGCTGGCGCTCCTCGATCCGGCGGCCGCCGCGCGCATGGCGGTGGGTGAGGCGCTTACGAATATCGCCGCGGCGCGTATCCGCAACCTCGGTGACGTCAAGCTTTCGGCCAACTGGATGTGCGCGGCTGGCCACCCGGGCGAGGACGCAGCGCTGTACGACGCGGTGCATGCCGTTGCCATGAAGCTGTGCCCGGCGCTCGGCGTCAGCATCCCGGTCGGCAAGGATTCGATGTCGATGAAGGTGAGCTGGGAGCAGGGCAGCCGGCAACGCGAAGTCGTCTCGCCGTTATCTTTGATCGTATCGGCCTTCGCCCCTTGCCTTGATGCGCGCAAGAGCCTCACGCCCCAACTGCAGCCACGGGAGGACACCGTGCTGGTGCTGGTCGACCTGGGCTCGGGGCGCAACCGCCTGGGCGGCTCGATCCTCGCCCAGACCTGCGGAGAGCTCGGCGACGAAGCGCCCGATCTGGACGAGCACGGCAAGCTGAAGGCTTTTTTCGGTGCGATCCAGGCGCTCAACGAAGCGGGCCAGCTGCTCGCTTATCACGACCGCTCCGACGGCGGCTTGTTCGTCACCTTGAGCGAAATGATGTACGCGTCACACGTCGGTGTCACGCTTCAGCTGGATCGCGCAGCCGACCCTGGGGAGCTGCTCGCTGCGCTGTTCAGCGAGGAGCTGGGCGCGGTGCTGCAGATACGCAAGCGCGATATGGCAGAAGTTGAAAAAGTGTTCGACGCGGCTGGGCTCGCTAAGGAATGCAGCGTGGCCGGGACCGTCAATCGCGCGGGCCGGCTCATCATCAACGCAGGCGGCCGCGAAGTCTACTCGGAGTCTGGCATCGTCTTGCAACGCGCGTGGTCCGAGATGACCTGGCATCTGCAGCGCCTGCGGGACAATCCGGCGTGCGCTCAAGAGGAATTCGACCGCCTGCTCGACGCGGGCGACCCTGGGCTGCACGCAAGCCTGAGCTTCGACCCTGCGGAAGACATCGCCGCACCGTTCATCTCTCGGGGTGCGCGACCGGCGGTCGCGGTACTGCGCGAGCAAGGCGTGAATGGGCAGATCGAAATGGCCGCTGCCTTCGACCGCGCTGGCTTCGCCGCTACCGACGTGCACATGAGCGATGTCATCGCCGGCCGCGTAACGCTCTCTCGATTCCGCGGCTTCGTCGCGCCAGGCGGCTTCTCCTATGGCGACGTGCTGGGTGCAGGCGAGGGGTGGGCCAAGTCGATCCTGTTCAATACGCGCGCGCGCGACGAATTCGAGACCTTCTTCCGCCGCGAAGATTCGTTCGCGCTGGGCGTGTGCAACGGCTGCCAGATGATGAGCAACCTGCGCAGCTTGATCCCGGGCGCCGCAAGCTGGCCGCATTTCGTGCGCAACCGCTCCGAGCAGTTCGAGGCGCGCCTCGTCATGGCGCGCGTCGAGGCAACTGCGTCGCTCTTCTTCGATGGAATGGAGGGCAGCCGCATGCCGGTAGCGGTCGCCCACGGCGAGGGCTACGCGGAATTCAGAGATCAGAAGCAGTTCGAGGCCGCACGCCCGGTCATCTGCCTGCGCTTCGTCGACAACCGAGGCAGGCCGACCGAGCTGTATCCGCTGAACCCGAACGGATCGCCGCAGGGCATCACCGGCTTAACCACTCCCGACGGCCGTTTCACCATCCTCATGCCGCACCCGGAGCGTGTGTTTCGTACCGTCCAGCACTCGTGGCACCCCGGCGATTGGGGTGAAGACGGGCCCTGGATGAGGATGTTCCGCAATGCGCGCAGGTGGGTCGGCTGAATACCCATCCGCGCGGCTGGCGACCGACCTAGCAGACAGTTAGTAAGGTTGTAGTAAGGATAAGGAGAACGAGCGGCGCGAGCCTAGTGACCGTAGACCAGAGTTCTCGTACCCGTCTCCTGTCCCTGCAAAGTAATGTCCGTCGCGGAGTGCAGAGGACAAACCGGCTCTGGACATACGGGCAAGGTGCCGGCTGTGACGGCGTAGCCGAGCCAAAAAGTCACCCCAGCGAAGAGCGCCATGCCAGCGAGGCTTAGAACGTACGGCCAGAGCGGGGTGTCTTTCTCGCCGTTGACCGAGCTAGCGCTGTGCCAGATCGTGCTGCCCTGCCCACGCCCATCCGGAAGGACCATGAGTCTCCCCCAAAACGATCGCTGGAGATGTGAGACGCCTTCGTATGATGCTGTAATGAGCTGACGGCGAACTTTCGCGCATCGCCGAGCATCTTCCTGCTCGTGCTCGAGGCAGAAGAACGATGCCACCAGGATGAAAATGACTGGTATTGCCGCGGGCTGTTCCGCGGTCGGTCTACTGCACAGGCGATTGGGACGCGGCCCGGGTAGCCGAGCACGCCAGCGCCGTGCGGCTGTTGCGGCCGTAGCAGCTTCACAAAAGCGAAGGCCCGGGGTGCTCACCCCCGGGCCTGCGTTTGTCGCTGCCAGCGTGCGTCGGCGCCAGCGCGCCGAATCCGCTCGCCCGAGCGATGCCCGCTATTCGACCTTCGCGGCAGCGCGCAGCTCGTCGATCTTCTTGTCGCGCGCCTGCTTGATCAG
>DASPUW010000157.1:0-2217 GCA_035622675.1 Burkholderiales bacterium
AGCTCGCCGGTTCCGACCGGGCGTCCGGTCGTATCCAGTCGCGTGTATTCGAATTCAGCCGCAATGAGCTGTCCCGCCTCAGCGATCAGCCGCACCGGCTGCGCCCAATGCTTGATGCGCACGCCATTGGTCTGCGCGAACTCTTGCTCGTGCCCGGTAGCCGACATGGCGTCCGCTCCGCGCCGGTACACGATAGTGACGTCCTCGGCGCCGAGGCGCTTCGCCTGCACCGCGATATCGATCGCCGTATTCCCGCCGCCGATGGCGACCACGCGTCGTCCGACCGCCAGCGTGGCGAGGTCCGGCGTCTGACGCAGTCGCTCGATATAGGTGACGGCGTCCTCCACGCCGCTCAGCGCTTCACCCGGGACGCCCAACGTCTTCGTGCCCGCCAGTCCGAGGCCAAGGAACACGGCGTCGAACTCCCGGCGCAACTCCTGCAGCGTGACATCGCGCCCCAGGGCACGGCCCGCACGCACCTCGATGCCGCCTACCGCCAAGATGAAGTCGACTTCGCGCTGGGCAAATCCGTGCGGGGTCTTGTACGCGGCCACGCCGTACTCGTTGAGGCCCGCCGCCTTCGACCTCGCTTCGAACACAACGCTGTCATGCCCGAGCATTGCCAGCCGATGTGCACAAGAGAGGCCGGCCGGCCCGGCGCCGACCACCCCTACGCGCCTGCCGCTCGGCACCGCGCGTCGAAAGGGCTGCACGCCGCGGCTTAGAAGCCAATCGGTAGCGTGCCGCTGCAGCAAACCGATCCTGACCGGTTTACCCTCGGATGCGTTGCGCACGCAAGCCTGCTCGCACAACACTTCGGTCGGGCAGACGCGCGCGCACATGCCGCCCATGATGTTTTCGGACAAGATGTCGACTGCGGCGCCCTTTAAGTTTCCGGTCCCGATCTTGCGGATGAAGCTGGGGATATCGATACCGGTGGGACAGGCCTCGATGCAGGGTGCGTCGTAGCAAAACAGGCAGCGGCCGGCATCGACCAGCGCTTGATGCGGCTCAAGGGGTGGCTTGGCCTCGTCGAAGTTCTTGACGTAATCGGGCGGCTGCAGCCGGCCGGCGGCAATCGCTGCGTTCCGCTTCATCGTTGTTCCTGTCCAGCCCCGCCGCGTCGCGTCGATATATGCGGAGGCCGCGCCTGCAATTCGAGCGTAACCCACTCCAGCTAGGGGGTCAACGCTGTAGCCCGCACCCTCGTGCCGCGGCTGTCGGGTGGCAACGAATTGCGCCGATGGCCGGCTGCAGGGCAGAACAGGCGGTTACACTGAACAATTAGAACCACAAGGGATTTCGCTGCATGGGTGCATTCGATCACGCCTCGCTGTACGCGCGCATCGCGGACAACGTCCAGCAGGTCATTCGCGGCCAGCCCGTCACAGTACGCAAAGTGGTGGCGGCCTTCGTTTCCGGCGGTCACGTGCTGCTCGAAGACTACCCCGGCACCGGCAAGACCACGCTGGCCAAGGCGCTCGCGCAGTCTGTGGATGCCAGATTCAAGCGCGTCCAGTTCACTCCCGACCTGCTGCCGTCGGACATTCTTGGCGTGTCCATCTTCAATCCGCAGACGCAGTCCTTCGAGTTTCACTTTGGGCCGGTGTTCACCCACATCCTGCTCGCCGACGAGATCAATCGCGCATCGCCGCGCACGCAATCGGCGCTGCTCGAAGCGATGGCCGAGCACCAGGTCAGCGTGGACGGCACGCGCCACCATCTGGCCGAGCCGTTCTTCGTGATCGCGACGCAGAACCCGGTCGAGCTTCACGGCACCTATCCGTTGCCCGAGGCGCAGATGGACCGCTTCGCGCTGCGGCTAGCACTGGGCTATGTGAGCGCGGAGGACGAGGTGGGCATCCTGTCGGCGCAGAACCGCGCACACCCGCTGGATGCGCTGCGCCCCTGCACGTCGGTGGCCGAGGTGCTGAGCGCGCGCCGGTCTCTGGCCGAGGTGCGGGTGTCCGACGAGCTCAAGCGGTACGTCGTCGATCTGGTCGCCGCGACGCGCCGTGCTCCCGCCGTGCGCCTGGGCGCGAGCCCGCGAGCGTCTCTAGCGCTGATGAAGCTGGCCCAGGCGCTGGCGGCCTTCGACGCGATGGACTTCGTGACACCCGACCACATCCAGGAGATCGCGGTCGAGGCCCTCGCGCATCGGCTGGTCCTCGACCCGCAACGGCGCTTCGCAGGCGACACCGTCCAGCAGGTGGTGGC
>DASPUW010000158.1:0-3253 GCA_035622675.1 Burkholderiales bacterium
CCCGGCCTCGTTCTCGACACCGTGCGCAGCCTCGATGGCTACATCGCGGAACAGGCGAGAACCGCGCGCGCCTTCTTGCGTCGGGTTGGAGTGAAGCGACCGCTCAACCAGATCTCGATCCAGACCCTCGACGAGCATACCAATGCGCGCGAACTGCCAAAACTGCTGGAACCCATCATGCGGGGCAGCCGGATCGGCCTGCTGTCGGAGGCCGGCTATCCTGCCGTGGCCGATCCAGGCGGCCAGCTGATCGCGCTCGCGCACGAGCGCGGTGTGCCGGTGATTCCCCTCGTGGGACCCTCTTCCCTGCTCCTCGCGCTCGCGGCCTCGGGCTTGAGCGGTCAGCGCTTCTGTTTCGACGGATACCTGCCGATCGAGGCCGGCGCTCGTGTTAGACGCATTCGCGAGCTCGAATCGCGCTCCAGGCACGACGGCAGCACGCAATTGTTCATCGAGGCACCCTATCGCAACAATCAGCTGCTGGCTGCGCTGCTCGCAACCTGCGCGCCGGACACCAGGCTGTGCATTGCCACGCAGCTGACTCTGCCAGGCGAGCGGATCCGCACACAACAGATCGGTGCATGGAGAAGCGCAGCCCCCGACCTGAACCGGCTGCCGACCGTGTTCGTGCTGCAGGCCGCAGAGCCCGATTTGGTCAACGCAGCCCGGGCGACGCCGTCATCCGCACCAAAGCCTCGGCAGTCGCGGCGCCGAAACGCCGGGCAAAGCGCTCGACCAGGTTCTCGCGAGGCGTGAAATCCACAATGTCCTCGGCCTTGATCACTTCGCGCGCGACGTAGGTTACGCTGCCTACCGCGTCGGTCAGCCCCAGCTCGACGCTCTTCTGTCCGGTCCACACCAGCCCGCTGAACAGCTCGGGAGTCTCTTTGAGGCGCTTGCCTCGGCCCCGGCGCACAACGTCGATGAACTGGCGATGAACCTCGCCCAGCATCTTCTCCGCATAATCTCTTTGCTTGGCGTTGAGTGGCGAGAACGGATCGAGAAATCCCTTGTTCTCGCCGGCTGTGAGCAGACGCCGTTCCACACCGAGCTTCTCCATCGTCCCAGTGAAGCCGAAACCGTCCATCAGCACGCCGATCGAGCCCACGATGCTTGCCGGGTCCACGTAAATGCGATCGGCGGCAACTGCCACGTAGTAGCCGCCCGAGGCACAGATATCCTCAACCACGACGTACAGGGGAATCTTCGGATACAGCGTGCGCAGCCGCCGCATCTCGCTGTTGATCTGTCCGGCCTGGACCGGGCTCCCGCCTGGGCTGTTGACGCGCAAGATCACGCCGGCGGTCTTGCTGTCCTTGAAGGCATCCTGCAATCCGGCGTTGACGCGCTCGGCGCTCGCCTGGCCATCGGCAGAGATCACGCCATTGACCTCCACGAGCGCGGTATGTCTGCCGGGCGCTTTCTCTTTACCGCCAAGCCAGCCTAGCGCTAAGAACAGCACGATGAACAAATAGAGAAAGCCGAGCGACTTGAACAGGATTCCCCACCGGCGCGTGCGCCGCTGCTCGTCGAGCACCGATCGGACCAGCCGCTCCAGCACTCCGCGCTCCCAGCTCTCGCTGCCGCCTGTTTCGGGCTCTGCCATGTGCGTGCCTCACTGCTCCGATATCAAGAAGATCTTTCCGTCAGACTCCTCGACCGCTATGCGAGCGAGCCCGCCGCGGCCGCCGCAGGGCCCGCGCACACAACCGCCACTCTTGGGCAGGTAGGTCGCGCCGTGCGTCGAACAAATCAAGTATAAACCGCTGAAGTCGAAGAACTCACCCTCGGACCAATCGAGCTCGATGCCGACATGGGCGCAGCGATTGACGTACGCATACACGTTGCCTTGATAGCGGATCAAGAAAGCCGGCAACGCCTCACCGTGCTGCTCGATCGTGAAGCGGACTCCCCTGCCTCGCTCCTCGATTTGCGCACTGTCGCAGATCAGCCGTTTTCCGTCACCCACTGCTCCAGCTCCGCAAAGGACATGACACAGGCGAGCGGCCCTTCCGCCTCCAGGCGTGCGCGCGTGTGCGCTCCATAACCCACCGCAACCGCGGCGACGCCGGCGTTCTTGGCCATTTGCAGGTCGTGGGTGGTGTCGCCAATCATGAGCGTGCGCTGAGGTCCTGCTCCAAGCGCGCTCATCAGGTAATGGAGCATGTCCGGGTGCGGCTTGGAGAGGCCCTCGTCCGCACAGCGCGAGGCGTGGAAGAGCGGCCCCAGCCCGAAGGTTTCCAGCGCCCGATCCAGGCCTTGCCGGCTCTTGCCGGTCGCCACCGCGAGCGCGAACCCAGCGGCGCGAAATGCTTGTATGCCCTCAAACGCACCGGAAAACAGGGTCAGCTCGCGGTCGCCAGCCAGATAGTGGTGCCGATAGCGCTCTGCCAGGCGCGGGTACTCGGCCGATGCGAGCTCAGGGAACAGATGTGCCATTGCATCGGCCAATCCCAGGCCGATGATGTGGCGAGCGCGATCGTCCGGCGGGGTGGCAAGCCCGAGATCGTCTGCGGCTGCCTGAATCGAGGCGACGATGTGCTGCGCCGAGTCGACCAGGGTACCGTCCCAGTCAAACACCAACAGATCGAATCGCTTACCCATCGCTTTCGGGGTATGGCGAACTGCCTTCAAGCGAATCCAGAAACTCTCTCAAATCGGCCGGTAGCGGAGCTTCCACCACGGTGGTCTTATCGGTCTGCGGGTGCCGGAACTGGACCCGGGCGGCGTGAAGGAACATCCGCTTGAGCCCTGCGCGCGGCAGCGCCTTGTTGAGGGCGAAGTCGCCGTACTTATCATCGCCCACGATCGGAAAGCCGATGTGGGCGAGTTGCACCCGGATCTGATGTGTCCGGCCGGTGAGCAGCTCGGCCTCGAGCAGCGTATAACTGCGCAAGCTCAACGCCCGGCGGAACAGTGTCTGTGAGGGCAGGCCAGCGTCGCTGACGCTGACGCGCCGCTCCCCGGCCGGCGTCACGTACTTCGACAGCGGAAGCTGCACATGCCGCGTGTCGCTCGTCCACCGGCCGCGCACGAGCACAAGGTATATCTTCCGCATTTCGCCGCCGCGGAGCTGCGCATGCAGATTCGTGAGCGCGCTGCGCTTCTTCGCAAGCAGCAGCACGCCCGAGGTGTCGCGGTCGAGGCGATGCGCGAGCTCCAGGAAGCGCAGGTCCGGACGCTCGTCTCTAAGCTGCTCGATGACGCCCCGGCTGATACCGCTTCCGCCATGCGCGGCAACTCCGGCCGGCTT
>DASPUW010000159.1:0-16594 GCA_035622675.1 Burkholderiales bacterium
CGTGGTGAGCCGCGCCGCCGTACGTGTCTACGATGATCTTGCGCCCGGTCAAACCGCAGTCGCCCTGCGGCCCGCCGACGACGAAGCGCCCGGTCGGATTCACGAGATAGTTGATCTTGCCCTTGACCAGATTCTTGGGCAGCACTGGGGTGATGATGTTCTCGATGACCGCCTCGCGGATGCGCTCGAGCGGGACATCCGGTGCATGTTGAGTGGACAGCACCACCGTGTCGATGGCGGCCGGCTTGCCGTCGACGTAGCGGATTGTCACCTGCGATTTGGCGTCGGGCCGCAGCCAGGACAGCCGGCCATCGCGGCGCAACTCGGATTGCCGCTCGACGAGCCGGTGCGCGAGATAGATCGGCAGCGGCATGAATTGCGGCGTCTCGTCACACGCGTAACCGAACATGAGGCCCTGGTCGCCCGCGCCCTGGTTGAGCGGGTCGTCCTGCGCCTTGTCCACGCCCTGCTTGATGTCGGGGCTTTGCTTGTCATAGGCCACGAGCACCGCGCAGCCTTTGTAATCGATGCCGTACTCGGTGTTGTCGTAGCCGATGCGCTTGATGGTATCGCGCGCCACCTGCTGGAAATCCACCACGGCGTTGGTCGTGATTTCCCCTGCCATCAGCACGAGGCCCGTGTTCACCAGGGTCTCTGCCGCGACTCTGGACGATTTGTCCTGGGCCAGGATCGCGTCCAGCACTGCGTCCGATATCTGATCTGCAACCTTGTCGGGATGTCCCTCCGACACCGACTCGGAAGTAAAAAGGTATTCGCTCATTCGTAAACAACCATGAAATTGTGCGCGATGGGAAGGATTACAGCATAGCAGATAAGCTCGTCCCGAAACCGTTCGCTGCGGCATTCTCCGGCATGCAGGGCGACCCCGCGTTACCGTCCACACCGGTATCATTGAGCGCTGCATGGAGGATCGCATGGCCGCTCCCGCCCCCGTCGACGACGTCCGCGTCGCACCGCTGCTCGAGGCGGACATTCCCGAGCTCGTCCGGCTCGCGCGCGAGATCTGGTACGCGCACTACCCGAGCATCATCACAGTCGAGCAGATAGAATACATGCTCGAGCAGCGCTACGGCGGCGACGTGATTCGCGAGCAGCTGACGGGCGGCAGCGCATGGTGGGACAAGCTGCTGCTGGACGGTAACATGGTAGCGTTCGCCAGCTCCGAGCCGGGGCAGCACCCGAAGGAGATGAAGGTCGACAAGCTGTACGTGCGCTACGATCTGCGCGGCCGCGGCTACGGCGGGCGGCTGATACGGCACATCGAGCAGCGGGCCCTCTCTCTCGGCTACAACCGCCTCTATCTCCAGGTGAACAGAAACAACCGCAGCGCGATCGACGCCTACGCGCGCAGCGGCTTTGTCGTGAGCGAGTCCGCGAAATTCGACATCGGCGGCGGCTTTGTCATGGACGACTACATCATGTCCAAGGCGCTCGGCCCGTCATGAGCAGCGCGCGGCACGCTGCCCGGCAAGTGAGGTTCACCAAGATGCAGGGCGCGGGCAACGATTTCGTCGTGATCGATGCCGTCAACCAGCGGGTGGAGCTGGATGCCGATCGCATCAGACGCATCGCCGACCGGCACTTCGGCGTGGGCTGTGACCAGCTCCTGCTGATCGAGCGCCCGCGCACGCCCGGCACGGATTTCTACTACCGAATCTTCAACGCCGACGGCGGCGAGGTTCAGAACTGCGGCAATGGCGCGCGCTGCTTCCTGCGCTACGTGCGCGACCAAGGTCTCGCCGACAAGACCCGGATCAGGGTCGAGACTTTATCGGGCATCATCGTGCCGAAGCTGGAGGCCGACGGGCAGGTCACGGTGGACATGGGCGCTCCGGAGTTCGAGCCGGCCAAGATTCCTTTTCTCGCGCAGCAGCGCGCCTTGACCTATCGCATCGAGGTCGGCGGAGAAAGCGTGGAGATCAGCGCACTGTCCATAGGCAACCCACACGCCATGCAGGTCGTGGCCAACGTGGAGCAAGCGCCAGTGTCCGCGCAAGGGCCGTTGATCGAACGCCATTCGCGCTTTCCGCAGCGGACAAACGCCGGGTACATGGAGGTGGTAGCGCGGCGTCACGTCAAGCTGAGGGTGTGGGAGCGCGGAGCGGGCGAAACCCTCGCCTGCGGCACCGGGGCCTGCGCGGCTGTCGTGGCCGGCATCGCGCGCGGTCTACTGGACAGCCCGGTGGAGGTGGTCACGCACGGGGGCAACTTGACTATCGCGTGGGGCGGTGCGGGGCAGCCCGTGATGATGACCGGTCCCGCGGAATCCGTATTCGAAGGGACGATCGAAATCTAGGGAGCCATGGAGCCAAGAGCAGAAGAGGTCGCGCGCTATCTGAAAGACCATCCGGAGTTCTTCGAGCACTACGCCGAGCTGCTCGCCTCGCTGCACATTCCGCACCCGCACGGGGGACGGGCCATCCCACTGTCGGAGCGTCAGATGCTCACGCTGCGCGAGAAAGGGCGGGCGCTCGAAGGCAAGCTGCGCGAGCTGGTCCGCGTCGGCGAGGAGAACGAGACTATCGGCGAGCGTCTGCACCGCTTTACGCTGGCGATGATGAGCGCGCGAGACCTGGCTGCCCTGCTCGATTGCGTTGAGCACAATCTGCGCGAGGAATTCGCCGTGCCTGCTGTCGCGTTGCGGCTGTGGTCGGTCACGCCGGAGGACGCTAAGCTCGGCGCCATCAGCGCGGAGGCCAGGGAGTTTGCCGACAGTCTGGCCGCTCCCTATTTCGCGGAGCAACCGGCGGCCGACACCGCGGCCTGGTTCGACGGCGCCCCGGAAGCGTTGCGCTCGCTGGTCTACGTCCCGCTGCGTGCGGAGCGCTCGATCGGAGTGCTGGTGCTCGCCAGCGACGATCCCCAGCGCTTCTCGACCGATCTCGGTACGCTCTATCTGGCACGCCTGGGCGAGCTGCTCGGCGCCGCGCTTCATCGCTACGCCCGCCTCTGAAGCCCGTGGCCGGCAAGCTGTCGCGCGTCAACCAAAGCTATCTGGATGGATTCCTGTCCCATCTGCGGCACGAGCGCGCCCTGAGTCAGAACACGGCGCAGAACTACGCGCGCGACGTTCGACAGCTGTTCGATCTGGCGGCTGACACTGCGCTGGCGGACGTGACCTCGCAGCAGGCGCGCCGTTTCATCGCCACCCTGCACGCGCGCGGTCTCGAGGGCAGGACGCTCGCCCGCATGCTGTCGGCGTGGCGCCACCTGTATCGCTATCTTGCGCGCGATCACGCCATCGGCCGTAACCCGTTCCTGGGTATCCGTGCCCCCAAGGCGCGCAAGCTCCTGCCCAAATCGCTGTCCCCGGACGAAGCGGCGCAGCTGGTGGATCTGCGCGGCGACGAAGCGATGACCGTGCGCGACCGCGCGATGTTCGAGCTGTTCTACTCCTCCGGTTTGCGCCTGTCGGAGCTCACTGCAGTCAGACTCACCGACCTCGATCTGCGCGACGGCAGCGTGCGCGTGACTGGAAAGGGCAACAAGACGCGCGTGGTTCCGGTCGGAGAGCTTGCCCAGCGCGCGCTGGGCGCTTGGCTCACGGCGCGCAGCACGTTGGCAGCTGCCGATCAGCCGGCGCTGTTCGTAAACCGTTCCGGCCGGCCCGTCACACCCCGGACGGTGCAGCGGCGGCTCGCTGACTGGGCCGTGCGGCAAGGTATCACCCAACACGTGCACCCCCACATGCTGCGCCACTCGTTCGCGTCGCACGTTCTGCAGTCGAGTGGCGATCTGCGCGCGGTGCAGGAAATGCTCGGACACGCGAGCATCTCCACCACCCAGGTCTACACGCACCTCGACTACCAGTATCTGGCCAAGATCTACGACGCAGCCCATCCGCGTGCGAAGAAAAAAAGGGCCTGATCGATGCGCTCAGCACAGCGCCCCAAGAGCGCAGCTCGCCAACGGTCGTCCCTCGGGCGCGGCACCCAGTTCATCGTCGTGCGTCATGGCGAAACCGCGTGGAATGCCGAAGGGCGGATTCAGGGTCATCTGGACAGTCCGCTCAACGAGGAGGGGTTGGGGCAGGCCGTGCTGCTCGCCGACCGTCTCGCACGCCGGCGCTTTTCGCGGCTGTACAGCAGCGATCTCGGCCGCGCGCTGCAGACCGCGCAGCCGATCTCCGATCACAGCGGACGCGCGGTGCATGCCGACATGCGGCTGCGCGAACGGAACCTGGGCATCTTTCAGGGGCACACCGGCGCGCAGTGCGAGCGGCGCTGGCCCAAGCACTACGCGGGTTTCCGCTCGCGCGACCCGGAGCACGCGATCCCCGCCGGCGAGAGCGGCAGGGAGCTCTACGAGCGGGTCGTCGACATCTTCACTACTCTGGCGCGCGAGCACCCCGGTGAGCGGTTGGTGGTCGTGACGCACGGAGGGGTGCTCGACGCGCTGTACCGCTTTGTACGCGGCCTGCCGCTCGAGCTGGCACGCGACTTTCCGATCTACAACGCGAGCGTCAACCTGGTGCACTTCGACGGCGCGCGCTGGTCGATCGAGCGCTGGGGCGACATTTCGCACCTCACGCGCGACGCGGCACTGGACGATTTCTGAGCGAGCCCGCGCAGGGCGCGGCTTTGAAATTGCGCGGCATCTGGGCTAGACTGCCCGCGAGGAACCCCGCGTCTTCGCAAGCGCCGAAGGAATGGCCGCCAAACGCGTACTGATCCACGTCCTGCTGGCGTTCGCGCTGCTGCTCGCTCAGCAGGCGATGGTCGCGCACGCCGTGACGCACCTGGCGCATCCGCCGGCGAGCGAAGACCAGCAGCTTCCCAAGCACAAGGTCTGCGAGCTGTGCCTGTGGTCGGCCCAGTTCTGCGGCGCGTTGCCGGGCAAGCTGCTGTCGATGGAGGTGCCGCGCGACGCGACCGTCCAGGCGGCGCAGCACCTGCAGCCGCTGTGCAGTTCGACTCCCCTCGCATTCCGTTCCCGGGCTCCGCCCGTCTCTCTCTAGAGCGTTCGTGCAGTCGTCGCGCCCGTCCGATCCGGCGGGCGGCTATGGCTTTTCAACGCATCGCGGAGAGACGATCCCATGTTCAGATCGAACGTCGTCATTTTCGGCATTGCAGCCGTCCTTACGGCTGCCTTGCCCGCTGCAGCGCAGACACCAAGCAACCAGGACCTCGAGGAAATCCGCAAGCAGATCCAGGAGCTGAAAGAGAGTTACGAATCACGCATCCAGGCTCTCGAAAAGCGTCTCAAAGAGGCGGAGGACAGCGCGACAAAAGCGCAAAGCACCGCCGCGCAGGCGCAAGAGAGCGCGGCGCAGGCGCAGCAAAGCGCACAATCGGCGGCCGCTCCGCCTCCCGCGCAACAGGCTTCGCAGAGCGCATTCAACCCTGCCCTGTCGGTGATCCTGATGGGCGGCTACAACAACTTCTCGGTCAATCCGGCGAACGCGAGTGTCACGGGGTTTCTGCCCGCACCTCTATACGGAGATGCGCTCGGGCCGCGCGGGTTCAGCCTTCAGGAGAGCGAGATCACCGCCGCTGCGAGCGTCGACCCGTATTTCCGCGGCCAGTTCACGGCTGCGTTCGAGGGCGATGGCAGCCTGTCGATCGAGGAAGCATTCTTTCAGACGACGGCTCTGGGCAACGGTCTCAGCGTGAAAGGAGGCCGCTTCTTCTCGTCGATCGGCTACGAGAACTCGGTCCACTCCCACGCCTGGGACTTCAAAGACCCGGCTCTGGTGCAGACCGTGTTCCTCGGCGCGAACTTCGCCGAGACCGGCCTGCAGCTCAACTGGATCGCTCCGACCCCGCTGTTCATCGAGCTTGGCACCGAGATCGGCGCCGGTACCACCGACCCCGGGCTGGGCCTCGATACCGGCTTCAACCGCAATGGCATCCCGTCGTGGACCGCCTACGCGCACGTCGGCGATGACATCGGCACCGGCGGCAGCTACCGCGTCGGTGCGTCGACGCTCCAGACCAGCACGGGCAACAGCCCGATTCCCTTCGCGGATCTCGACCAGACCAGCGGCATGACCAATCTGTTCAGCGGCGACGTGCGGCTGTACGGACTCGACTTCGTCTACAAGTGGGCACCCGACGGCAACCCGGTGGACCGCAATTTCAAATTCGTCGCCGAGTGGTGGTATCGCGAATATGCGGGCAACATGACTTTCGATTCGGCTACGCCAGCCGCGGCGATTCAACCGTTCACGGCGAGGCAGCAGGGCTGGTACGCGCAGGGCGTGTACCAATTCCTGCCGCAGTGGCGTGTGGGTCTGCGCTATGACCGCCTGAACGAGGGCAGCATCTCGACCGCGCAGGTCGGCGTCGCGGCGCCCGATTACACGCCGTGGCGCGCGGCCGCGATGCTGGACTGGAACCTCTCCGAGTTCAGTCGGATCCGGCTGCAGGTTCAGCAGGACCGGGCTCAGCAGGGCGTGGTCGACAACCAGGTGTTCGTCCAATACATCATGAGCCTCGGATCTCACGGGGCACACAAGTTCTGACCATAGCGAGGAAATCATGACTGCAATGAAAAGAGTGGCGCTCACCCGGTGGCTGGCCGCAGCTGCGGCGGCGATCGCATTTGGTCAGTCGGCGCACGCGGCTGTCGACGTGTTCGCGTGCGAGCCCGAGTGGGCCGCGCTGGCAAGGGAAATCGGCGGCGACAAAGTGTCGGTCTACCAGGCGACGACCGCGCTCCAGGATCCGCATCGCATCGAGGCGCGCCCCAGCCTGATTGCACACACTCGCGCAGCCGACTTGCTCGTATGCACCGGGGCCGAGCTGGAAGTGGGCTGGCTCCCGGTTCTGATGCAAACCTCGGGCAACGGCAAAATCCAGGTCGGCCAGCCAGGCTATTTCATGGCATCGGATTTCGTCGCCAAGCTTGAGGTGCCGAAGGCGGTGGACCGCGCGCAGGGCGATGTGCATCCGTACGGCAACCCCCACATTCAGCTCGACCCGCGCAACATCGCCCTGGTCGCGCGCGCGTTGACCGAACGATTGGCGCAGATCGATCACGGCAACGCGGCCTACTATCAGGCGCGGCTGAAAGACTTCGAGGGCCGCTGGCAGAAAGCGATCGGCGGATGGGAGACGCGAGCCGCGCCGCTGAAGGGCATGCGGCTCGTCCCCTACCACAAGGACAGCGCCTATCTCATTCACTGGCTGGGCATGGATGAGGTCATCGACGTGGAACCCAAGCCTGGGATCCCGCCCAGCGCGGGCTATCTGGCGGAGCTGCTGACGAAGCTCCAGGCGCAGCCCGCCGATGTCATCACGCGCGCTGCTTACCAGGATCCGAAGGCCGTCGAATGGCTCAGCGAGCGCACCAAGATTCCCGCCGTCATGTTGCCCTACACGGTCGGCGGCACGCCGCAGGCGAAAGATCTGTTCACGCTGTTCGACGACACCATCGACCGGCTGCTCAAAGCGAGGAGACCGTCATGACGCAAGCAGGCCTGAGCATCATCTTGCCGGCGCTGCTGGCTGGCCTCCTCGTTGCCGCAACGCACGTCCCGCTGGGCATGCAGGTGCTGGCGCGCGGGATCGTGTTCATCGACATCGCGATCGCACAGATCGCTGGAGTAGGCGTGATGCTGGCCGACTTCCTGGGTTATGAGCCGGAGGGCGTGGCGGTGCAGGTGTGGGCCTTGTCGGCCGCGCTGCTGGGGGCGTTGCTGCTCACCTGGACCGAGCGCAAATGGCCCGAGGTGCAGGAGGGCATCATCGGCGTGGTCTTCGTGCTGGCGGCGACCGCCGACATCCTGCTGCTCGCGGGCAACCCGCAGGCGGGCGAGCACCTGAAGGACATGCTGGTCGGCCAGATCCTGTGGGTCGATAGCAGGCAGATCATCGCGGTCGCGATCCTGACCGCGGTGGTGCTCGTGGCCTGGTTCGGCTGGTCGAACAAGCTCGGGCGCATCGGCTTCTACCTGGTGTTCGGCCTGAGCGTCACGGCTTCGGTCCAGCTAGTCGGTGTGTATCTGGTCTTCGCCACTTTGATCATCCCGGCGCTCGCGACACGCAACACGAAGCACTGGCGTCTGCCGAAGGCCTACGCCGTGGCGGCACTCGGATACGCGGTCGGGCTGGCGGCTTCGGTCTGGCTCGACCTGCCCTCCGGCGCCGTGGTCGTGTGGACGCTCGCCGCCGCCGGCATTGCCTTCTTTGCGCTGGAGGGCAGGCGTCCTGCCGCTCGGCTTTAGAGCGCGCTCAAGCTCCTCGCGCGCGGGGCCGTTAAAGCGTGCTATGCCTGTCTCCCTGGGCTCGTTCGTATGACACGCACCAGCGTTGCCTCAGCGCATCTGCTCTCGAACGCCTTGCCCCCCTCTCAGGAAGCCGCCGTGCTGTACGCGATCGGTCGAGAAGCCGATGCGGCCCAGTTCCTGCGCAGCATGCTGGATGCCGATGAGGCAGACGCGAGCAGCCCCGAGCTGTGGTGCATGCTGTTCGATCTGCTGCGCGGCCGCGGAGAGTGGCGGCAGTTCGAGATGCTAGCGCCGCGCTTCGAGGGTAAGTTCGGAGTGCCAGCGCCGAAATGGCTGAACGACGAGGAGATGGCGCGTCTTCCAGCGGAAGCGCGTCCCGGGGGGCCTGGCTACTTCGAGCTGGCCGGCACGCTGGACGCGAGCTGCGCGCCCGAGCTACAGCGAGTACGCGCGGCCGCACGCGGTGTTGCCTGGGCGCACCTCGACGTGAGTCGACTCGGCGCGCTCGACGCCGCGGGCTGTGAAAAGCTGCTGCAGCTGGTGCAATTCCTACCCAACAACGGCAGCGCAGTCGTGCTGACCGGCGCCGAGCACCTCGTCGATCTGCTGCGCGCGGCTGCCGCGAACAAGCCTCGAACCCAGGTGTACTGGTCGCTGCTGTTCGAGATCTACCGGCTGCGCGGGCAGCAGCGGGACTTCGAGCGCGCGGCGCTGGAATTCGCGCTCGCTGCAAGCGTCACGCCGCCGGTGTGGCAACCGATCATGATGCCGGTGGCGCCGACCAGCCCGCAGGAGAAGCGCGACGAACCGCGCTATCAGCCTGGTCCTGAAGCGTTCAATCTCACGGGTGTGCTTCGCGGCAGCGCCGATCCTCAGCTCGCGGAGCTGCAGGCCTTCGGCTCCGAGCGCCAGTATGTCAACATCAACCTGACTCAGCTGCGCCGCATGGACTTCAGCGCCGGGACCGCGGCGGCGAACTTGCTCAACGCCATGGCGTGGAGCGACAAGACCGTGCGCTTGATCCGGCCCAACAGTCTGGTGGCGGCGTTCCTGTCGACCCTCAGCCTCGACCCGGGCATCGAGCTCGTTCTGGTGCGGCGGCCTGGTTGAGCCGTCAGCCGGCGGGCCAGAGCGGGTACTATTCGGGGCCTGGCCGCTTGAACCGGCCTCGATGGGCCCCATCTGCGCCTTAAAGAAGCTCTGGGCAAGTCTCGCATGGACACCTACCACGGCACGACCATTCTCAGCGTTCGCCGCGGGGCGAACGTCGCCATCGGCGGCGACGGCCAGGTCACTCTCGGCAGCGTGGTGATTAAGCAGAGCGCGCGCAAGGTCCGGCGCCTCTACCACGACAAGATCCTGGCCGGCTTTGCCGGCGGCACCGCCGACGCGTTTACCCTGTTCGAGCGCTTCGAGGCAAAGCTCGAAAAGCACCAGGGCCATCTGCTGCGTTCTGCGGTCGAGCTCGCAAAAGATTGGCGCACCGACCGCATCCTGCGCCGCCTGGAAGCGATGCTGGCGGTAGCCGATCACGAAACCTCTCTCGTGATCACCGGCAACGGCGACGTGCTGGAGCCCGAGCAGGGACTGGTCGCCATCGGCAGCGGCGGACCCTATGCGCAGGCCGCGGCCAAGGCTTTGCTGGAAAATACCGAGCTCGCGCCGGCCCAGATCGTGAAGAAGGCCCTCGCGATCGCCGGCGATCTGTGCATCTATACCAACCAGCAGCATGTGATCGAAGTGCTGGAGTGAGCTCGCCTCCATGTACATGACCCCGCAAGAGATCGTCCACGAGCTCGACAAGCACATCGTAGGGCAGGACCGCGCCAAGCGCGCTGTGGCCATCGCGCTGCGCAACCGCTGGCGCAGGCAGCAGGTGGCCGAGCCGCTGCGGCAGGAGATCACACCGAAGAACATCCTCATGATCGGACCCACGGGCGTTGGCAAGACCGAGATCGCGCGGCGCCTCTCGCGGCTGGCCGACGCTCCATTCATCAAAGTCGAGGCCACGAAGTTCACCGAGGTGGGTTACGTCGGCCGGGATGTAGACACCATCGTGCGCGACTTGGTGGAGAGCGCCATCAAACAGGTGCGCGAGCAGGAGACGCGCAAGGTGCAGTCGCGCGCCGTCGATCTGGCCGAAGAGCGCGTTCTCGATGCGCTGCTGCCGCCGGCCCGCAGCGTCGGCTTCGGCTCGCCGGGCGAGGAGCAGGAGAGCAGCACGCGTCAGAAGTTCCGCAAGAAGCTGCGCGAGAGCGAGCTCGACGACAAAGAAATCGAGATCGAGGTCGCGGCGGTGCAGCCGCACATGGAGATCCTCGCCCCGCCCGGCATGGAAGAGCTCACGACCCAGATCCAAGGCATGTTCCAGAACCTGGGTGGCGGGCGCCGCCGGCTGCGCAAGCTCAAAGTGGCGGACGCAATGAAAATGCTTACCGACGAAGAGGCGGCCAAGCTCATCAACGACGAGGACCTCAAGTCGCGCGCACTGCGCAACGTGGAGCAGAACGGCATCGTGTTCATCGACGAGATGGACAAGATCGCGAGCCGCTCCGAGGTGGCCGGCGCCGACGTGTCGCGCCAAGGCGTGCAACGCGATCTGTTGCCGCTGGTGGAGGGCACGACGGTGTCCACCAAGTACGGAATGGTGAAGACCGACCACATCCTGTTCATCGGCAGCGGCGCCTTTCACTTCGCCAAGCCTTCCGACCTGATCCCGGAACTGCAGGGCCGCTTCCCCATTCGCGTCGAGCTCGACTCTCTGTCGGTATCCGACTTCGAGCAGATTCTCACGAGCACGCACGCGTGCCTCACGGCGCAGTACCAGGCACTGCTCGCCACCGAAGGCGTCATGCTCGAATTCCGGGCTGATGCGATCAAGCGGCTGGCGGAGATCGCCTGGCAGGTGAACGAGAAGATGGAGAACATCGGAGCGCGCCGCCTCTACACGGTGATGGAGAAGCTGCTGGAGGACGTGTCCTTCGAGGCGGGCAGGTCGAGCGGCCAGACGGTCGTGATCGACGCCGCGTACGTGGACGGGCGCCTCAAGGACCTGTCGCAAAGCGAGGACCTCGCTCGCTACGTGCTGTGAAGCGCGTTGCAGCGCTACAATCGCGCTCGGTCGGCGCGGCCAAATAACAATACCAATACCTTCTGCCCAGCATGGAAAGCCGCACGACGTTCAGCCTGGAGGTGAATCCCCGCATCCCGCGCCGCCTGGCGCGCCTCGAGGAGCTCGCTTCCAACCTGTGGTACAGCTGGGACCGCCCGGCTCGCTCGCTGTTCTCGCGTCTGCACACGGGGCTGTGGGACGCCGTCGGGCACAATCCCAAGGCATTCCTCAAACGCGTCGACGAGCAAAAACTGCTCGACGCGGCCGACGACCCGGTGTTCCTGGGCAACTTCAACCGCGTTCTCTCGAACTACGACACGTATCATAACGAGCCGCTGCGCCGCAACGGCTCGGAATGGCTGCGCTCCTCGGACCTGGTGGCGTACTTCTGCGCCGAGTTCGGGTTCCACGAGAGCTTTCCGATCTATTCCGGGGGCCTCGGCATCCTCGCCGGGGACCACTGCAAGGCGGCGAGCGACATGCGCCTGCCGTTCATCGGCGTTGGGCTGCTCTACCGGCAGGGCTACTTCTCCCAGAGCATCGACGCCGAGGGCAACCAGCACGCCGAATACACCGACTCCGAATTCGAGAGCCTGCCGGTCGCGCCGGTGCGGCGGCCCGACGGCAGCGAGCTGCACGTGCGCGTCGAGCTGCCAGGCAGGGAAGTGAGCTGCAAGGTATGGCACGCGCGCTGCGGGCATGTCGGCCTGTATCTGCTCGACACCGATCTGCCGGAGAACGACGAGCACGCACGCGACATCACGCATCAGCTGTACGGGGGCGACCGGCTCACGCGCATCGAGCAGGAGATCGTGCTCGGGATGGGCGGGGTGCGAGCGCTCGAAGCGCTGGAGCTCAAGCCTACCGTGTGGCACATCAACGAGGGGCACGCCGCCTTCCAGGTGCTCGAGCGGATGCGCGCGCTGGTCAGGCAGGGGCTGGACTACGCAGCGGCACTCGAGGCGGTGGCTGCCAACACGGTCTTCACCACGCACACACCGGTCCCGGCGGGTCACGACCACTTCGGCGAAGACCTGATGTGGAGCCACTTCGAATCGTTTTGCCAGGAGTTGAAGCTCGGCCGCGAGGAGTTCCTCCGCCTGGGCCAGGTCAACGACAGCCGCGAGTTCAACATGACGGCGCTCGCCATCCGCGGTTCCCGCTTCCAGAACGGCGTGAGCCGCATCCACGGGGAAGTGTCGTCGCGCATCTGCGCACCTTTGTGGCCGCAGGTCGATCCGCCCGAAAACGGCATCGGCTACATCACCAACAGTGTGCACGTGCCGACCTTTCTGGCGCAGGAGTGGGTCGAGCTGTTCGAGAAGTATCTCGGCTTCGACTGGTCGCAGCGGCTGACTGACGCCGGCTTCTGGCAGCGCATCGACGAGGTCCCCGACCATCTGTTCTGGAGTGTGCGCCAGTCGCTTAAGTCGCAGATGCTGCACCTCGTGCGGCACCGCTTTGCGCGCCAGCACTTCCGCAACGGCGGCTCGCAGGCGCACCTGGATCGGCTGCTCAAGTACGCCGATCCAGTCAACCCGAACGTGCTCACGATCGGCTTCGCGCGCCGCTTTGCCACGTACAAGCGGGCCACGCTGCTGTTCCAGGACCTCGCGTGGCTGCGCGAGATCATCTGCGACGGGCACCGGCCGGTGATGCTGCTGTTCGCCGGCAAGGCGCACCCGGCGGACATTCCCGGCCAACAGCTCATCCGGCGCGTCGTGGAGGTCGCGCGGATGCCGGAGTTCGAGGGACGCATCCTGATGGTGGAGGACTACGACCTGCGGCTCGCCCGCCGGCTCGTGTCGGGCGTCGACGTGTGGCTGAACAACCCGGTGTATCCGCTGGAAGCGAGCGGCACTTCGGGCATGAAAGCAGGCATCAACGGCGTGCTCAATCTGTCGGTGCTGGACGGCTGGTGGGACGAGGGTTACGACGGCCGCAACGGCTGGGCCATCAAGCCGGTCGGCGAGAACATGGACGAGGCGAGGCGCGACCACGACGAAGCCAGAACCCTGTACGAGCTGCTGCAGGACCAGGTGAGCCCCCTGTTCTACAAGCGCGGCGACATGGGTTACTCGGCGGAGTGGGTGGCCATGGCGAAGCACTCCATCGCCAGCCTGCTGCCGCGCTTCAGCTCCTCGCGCATGGTGAGCGAATACCTGGCCAAGTTCTATCTGCCCGCCTCGCGCCAGGGGCGGCGCTACGCCGAAAGCGGCTACGAGAACGCCCGCAAGCTCGCACTGTGGAAGTCAGACGTGCGGCGCAGCTGGCCCGCAGTACGCGTGCAGCGTCTGGACGCGCCCGGCAAGAACATCGCCTTCGGCGAAGGCATGAAAGTCGAGCTTGGCGTGCACTTGAGCGGCATGAAACCCGACGATGTCGTGGTCGAGCTTCTGATCGGACGCCAGCGGGAGCAGGCCAAGCTGCGCGACGCGCGCCACTACCGCTTCGAGTGGGAAGGCGTGACCACTGACCAGGGGGAGCACCGCTTCGTGCTGCAGGTCACGCCGGAGATGTGCGGCAAGCTGCAGTACCGAATACGGGTCTATCCCTATCACGAGCTGCTCACCCATCCATTCGAGATGGGCATGATGCGCTGGCTGTAGCTCCCCCGCGCTGCATTGTTTCGTTATGTATCCGGCGAGTTCGGAAGCCCTAAGCTCGCGCGTGGTACAGTCGAGTTGCCGCGCCATGTTGCGCCTGCCTGATATGGTTTGCCTGCCCGCCTCGCTTCGCTCCCTCGCTGCCTGTCTTGCGCTGTGCGTGTTGTCGGCGTGTCACGTGACGGCGCGCACGGCGAATGCCGCCGAGGCGGGGAATGGAGCCTGCAACGAGGGTATTCCGGAGCTGTTCAAGAGGGTGTCTCCGGCTGTCGTGATGATCACCGGGCAGTCGATCAACCCCTACCGGCTGCAGGGGCGCGTCACGCGCGTGCTCGGTTCGGGATTCGTGATCGACGCCAACGGCCTCATCCTCACCAATTCGCACGTGGTGTTCGGGCTGCAGTCGCTCACCGTGACGCTGGACGACGGCGCCATCGTTCCGGCCAAGCTGGTCGGCGCCGATCCGATCTTCGATCTGGCGGTCATCCAGATCACCAAGACGCACGGCGTGCCGCTGCCGACAGCAAAGCTCGGCAACTCCGACAACCTGCGTCCGGGGGAGGAGGTGATTGCGATCGGCAACCCGCTTGGGCTGGACCAGACGGTCACGCGCGGTATCGTGAGCGGGATCAACCGCCTGCTCCCCGAGACACCGCTGTCGCTCACCGAGCCTCTGATTCAGACCGACACACCGATCAACCCCGGCAACTCGGGCGGGCCGTTGCTCAACCGCTGCGGCGAGGTGATCGGGATCAATACCGCGATCGTCGCGGAAGCGCAGAACATCGGCTTTTCCGTCCCGATCAATCTCGCCAAGGATGTCTTGCCGGCGCTGCTGAAGGACGGGCGCGTGATCCGCCCCTGGATCGGCTTTCACGGTCAACTCGTCGGGGCCGACCTGCGCAAGCTGCTTCAGGTGCCTCTGGTGGACGGCCTGCTGGTCGAAGTGGTGGAGCCTGGCAGCCCGGCGGAGAAAGCGGGCATTCGCGGTGGAATGATGGAGCTGTCGATCGGCGGCGCGTCCATGCTGCTCGGCGGAGACATCGTGGTCAACTTGAACGGCGCGCCGGTCAATCAGCCCGACAAACTGAGCGGCATCATGCGCGCGCTCAAGGTCGGCAGCCAGCTCAAGGTGAAGTTGTTCCGCGACGGCAAGTACCTCGAGGTCGAATACACCCTGCCCGAGCGTCCGCTCCTGCCCGGCGACCTGCCAGAGACCGGGACGTTCGCGCCGCCTACGCCTCCCGAAGGCAGGTCCGACATCTCGCGCCGGATGCGCCGGTGATCTGCGCCGAGTCCGTCGCTGAGGCGCTCGCCGAGCACGGCTGGGCGACGGTGACGGATTTTCTTCCCGCTGTCATGTGGCGTGCGTTGGCGGCAGAGGTGCGCGCCGCGCGCGCAGCGGGCGGCTTACGGCCGGCCGGCGTCGGCCGAGGCGAGCGTTATCGTCTCGCGGACGACGTGCGCGGGGACCAGATCCGATGGCTCGACCCGATTCCTGCGAGTACGGCACAGCGCGAAGTACTGTCGCGGCTGGATCAGCTCCGTGCGACGGTGAATCGCGAGCTCCAACTCGGCCTGCTCGACTTCGAGGGTCACTTTGCGCTCTACCCGCCGGGCACGGCGTATCGCAGACATTGCGATCAGCACCGCGGCTCGCAGGCTCGTGTACTGTCCTGCGTCGTGTATCTGAACGCGGACTGGAAAGCCGAGCATGGCGGTGTGCTGCGCTTGTATCTCGACCAGGAAGGTGGCGGGGATCAGCGCGACGTGCTGCCCGAGGGCGGCAAGCTCGTGTGCTTTCTGAGCGAGCGCTTCTGGCACGAAGTGTTGCCAGCCGCGCGCGAGCGGCTGAGCCTGACAGGCTGGTTCCGGCGGCGCAGCTAGGCGCGAGGTTGACGCGTCTTATCGAGCACGCTCATCGCCGAGGCCACCAGGCCGGCGACATCGGACACGTTGCTCGGAATGATCAGGGTGTTGTTAGTTTTGGCCAGATTGCCGAAGGCGCCGATGTAGAGCTCCGCGACCTTGAGGTTCGCCGCCGACATGCCGCCGTCCTTGCCGATGGCTTCTGCGACCATCTGAATCCCCGCTGCGGTGGCTTCGGCGACCAGGCGGATGGCGGTCGCTTCTCCCTGTGCTTTGTTGATGGCCGCCTGCTTCTCCCCCTCGGACTGTAGGATGTCGGACTGCTTCGAGCCCTCTGCCAGATTGATCTCCTTCTGCTTCTCCCCCTCCGAGGTGGCGATCACCGCGCGCTTCTCGCGTTCAGCCGTGATCTGCGCCTGCATGGCGCGCAGAATGGCATCGGGCGGAGTAAGGTTCTTGATCTCGTAGCGCAGCACTTTCACGCCCCACGAGCGGCCGGCTTCGTCCAGCGCCGCCACGATCTGCTTGTTGATCTCGTCGCGGCTCTCGAGCGTGCGGTCGAGCTCCATCTTCCCGATTTCGGAGCGCAGCGTGGTCTGCGAGAGCTGGGTGATGGCGGTGACGTAGTCGGAGGTGCCATAGCTCGCGAGGCGCGGGTCTGTGACCTGGAAGTAGAGGATGCCGTCCACGCCGAGCTGAGTATTGTCTCGCGTGATGCAGACCTGCTCCGGCACATCCATCGGCACTTCTTTGAGCGAGTGCCGGTACGCGACGCGGTCGATGAAGGGCACGATGATGTTGAGCCCCGGCTCCAGC
>DASPUW010000160.1:0-10635 GCA_035622675.1 Burkholderiales bacterium
CGGCCCATGATCCAGAAGTAACCGTCCAGATCGCGATTGGCGCCATCGCCGGCGAGATAGTACTGACCCTTGAAGTCCTCGGGGTAATAGGTCTTCTTGAAGCGCTCGGGATCGCCCCAGATGGTGCGAATCATCGCCGGCCACGGGCGCTTGATGACGAGAATTCCGCCTTTGCCTTTCTCCACCGACTGGCCCGTCTCGTCCACCACATCCGTGAAAATCCCGGGAAGAGGAAGCGTGCACGATCCCGGCTTGAGTGCCGTCACACCTGGCAGGGGAGTGATCATGTGACCGCCGGTTTCGGTTTGCCACC
The DNA here is from genome assembly GCA_035622675.1 of Burkholderiales bacterium. Lineage (GTDB taxonomy): Bacteria > Pseudomonadota > Gammaproteobacteria > Burkholderiales > SHXO01 > SHXO01. The sequence goes on from DASPUW010000160.1 coordinate 314, forward strand.
AGGTGTCGACGATCGGGCAGCGGGCTGAGCCCACCGTGTTGTAGTACCACATCCACGCTTCGGGGTTGATCGGCTCGCCGACGGTTCCGAGCAGTCGCAAGCTCGACAGGTTGTACTTCTTGGGCTGGTCGCCCCCGGCCTTGATGAGCGAGCGGATGGCGGTTGGCGCGGTATAGAAAGTCGTGACTTTGTGGTCCTGGATCATCTTCCAGAAACGCCCTGCGTCGGGATAGGTGGGCACGCCTTCGAAAACGATCTCCGTCGCGCCTATCGCCAGCGGACCGTAGCATCCATAACTATGGCCCGTGACCCAGCCCACGTCGGCTGTGCACCAGAAGATGTCGTTGCGCTTGTGGTCGAACACCCAGTGCATGGTGAGCATCGCCCACAACAGGTAGCCGCCTGTTGAGTGCTGAACGCCTTTGGGTTTTCCGGTCGAGCCCGAGGTGTACAGAATGAACAGGGGATGCTCGGCACTTACCCATACCGGCTCGCACACGTTGGGCTGATTGCGGATGAGGTCGTCCCACCACACGTCGCGCGGCGCGTGCACGTGGATGTCGCTGCCCGTGCGACGATAGATCACCACGTTTCTCACCGCGTCGCAGGCGCCCATGGCGAAGGCTTCGTCTACCGCTGGCTTGAGCGCGACCTCCTTGCCTCCGCGCATCCCGCCGTCCGCGGTGATCACGGCGACCGCGCCGGCGTCCACGATCCGCTCCTGCAGGCTCTTGGCCGAAAACCCGCCGAACACCACGGAATGCGTTGCGCCGATCCTTGCGCAGGCCTGCATGGCGATGACCACTTCGATGCTCATGGGCATGTAGATAATGACCCGGTCACCCAGCTTGATTCCGAGCGAGCGCAGCCCGTTCGCGAATTGGCACACACGGTGATAGAGCTGCTTGTAGGTGATCTTGGTGACGGAACCGTCGTCCGCCTCGAATATGATGGCGACCTTGTCGGGTTGGCTGGCCAGATGGCGATCCAGGCAGTTGTAGGAGACGTTGAGCTCACCATCGGGGAACCACTTGAAGAACGGTCGATTAGATTCGTCGAGGACGCGGTTGAAAGGCTTGTGCCACAGCAGGTGCTCGCGCGCCAGCCGACCCCAGAAACCTTCGAGGTCGCGCCCGGCTTCGTCGCACAGGGCCTGGTATGCCGCCATGCCCGAGACGTTCGCCTGCTTGACGAACTCTGCCGACGGAGTGAACACACGGGTTTCGTTGAGGACGGACTCGATGGTGCTCATGTGGCGCTCCTCCTGCCTGTAGGCCGCTGCGGCGGTGGCTTGATTGGTCTGCTCAGGGAAGATTATAGCGACAAGAGACGGCCGCGCCCGTTGAGGGCGTCGCGCGCTCATCGCTGCAGGAGTTTGCGAACGTCGGGAAGTTGAGTGGTGTTAGAATTCGCCCTTCGATTGCGCGCAGCTCAAAACCCATGACCGTGGTTCGGCAGGAGGACGTCATCGACAGCGTAGCCGACGCCCTCCAGTTCATCTCGTACTACCACCCGCTCGATTACATCCAGGCCCTCGGCGAAGCGTATCGGCACGAACAGTCGGCCGCTGCGCGCGACGCCATCGCTCAGATCCTGACCAACTCGCGCATGTGCGCGCTGGGTCAGCGTCCCATCTGCCAGGATACGGGCATCGTGGTGGTGTTCGTCAGGATCGGCATGGGCGTGCGCTGGGACGGCGCGAAGATGAGCGTGGCCGACATGGTGAACGAGGGTGTGCGTCGAGCCTACTCCCATCCGGACAACGTGCTGCGCGCCTCCATCGTGTCGGATCCCGCTGGAACGCGCAGGAACACGCGCGACAACACGCCGGCCGTCGTTCACATGGAAGTCGTACCGGGGGAAACGGTCGAGTTCGACGTTGCCGCCAAAGGGGGCGGATCGGAGAACAAATCCCACTTCGTCATGCTCAATCCATCGGACAGCATCGTGGACTGGGTGGTCGAAACCATTCCGACGATGGGAGCGGGCTGGTGTCCACCCGGCATGCTCGGCATCGGCATCGGCGGCAGCGCGGAAAAGGCCATGGTGCTGGCCAAGGAAGCGCTGATGGAACGCATCGACATGCACGAGCTGAAGCGGCGGGGACCAGCCAACCGCCTCGAAGCACTGCGCGTGGAGATCTTCGACAAGGTGAACGCGCTTGGCGTCGGCGCGCAGGGGCTCGGTGGGCTTACCACCGTGCTCGATGTCAAGATCCGTGATTTTCCGACGCATGCCGCGTCGCTTCCGGTGGCCATGATTCCCAACTGTGCGGCGACGCGCCACATCCACTTCGTGCTCGACGGCAGTGGGGCGGCGCGGCTCGAGGCGCCGCGCCTGGATGACTGGCCCGACGTGCACTGGGCGCCTGCTCCGGATGCCCGCCGTGTGGATCTGGCGGCGCTCACCAAGCGCGACGTTGCGCGTTGGAAGCCAGGCGAGACGCTGCTCTTGTCCGGAAAACTGCTCACCGGACGCGATGCCGCCCACAAGCGCATCGTCGATCTCCTCGCGAAGGGCGAGGCGCTGCCTGCAGGCGTGGACTTCCGCGACCGATTCATCTATTACGTAGGCCCGGTCGATCCGGTTCGCGGTGAGGCGGTCGGCCCGGCCGGCCCAACCACTGCCACCCGCATGGACAAGTTCACCGACGTCATGCTCGAGCGCACCGGCTTGCTCGGCATGATCGGAAAGGCCGAGCGCGGCTCCGCCGCAGTGGAGTCCATCAAGCGGCACGGCGCCGTCTACCTCATCGCGGTTGGCGGGGCCGCGTACCTGGTGTCCAAGGCGATCAAGTCGTCTCGTGTCGTGGCCTTCGCCGACTTGGGCATGGAGGCCATCTACGAATTCCAGGTCGAGGACATGCCTGTCACGGTGGCGGTGGACGCCGCGGGCAACTCGATCCACGAGTCGGGGCCGGCGCAATGGCGGGCGAAGATCGCGGGCGTCCCGGTGACGATCGCGTGAGAAATTCGATGTCGCGTCGGCCCAGCGAGGTAACAACCGTGCGCGCGCCACGGATCACGAATCACGAGCCACGTCTTCAACGGCGGGCCTCCCCGCATTGCATGGTAGTGAACCTGGTCAGGTCCGGAAGGAAGCAGCCACAGCTATTCTTTGCAAGTGCCGGGGGTAGGGCTCGCCTCCCTCTTTCTCGCGGGCTGAACGCGCTACGCGCGCTCGCCGCGAACGCATGATGGCGGAGCGCGCCGCAGACTCGAGCGAAGGCAACCCGAGGGGCGGCACGGGGCAGGCTCTCGCTCGCAAGTGGCGCCCGCGCAGGTTCGAGGAACTGGTCGGTCAGGAACATGTCGTCCGCGCGCTGACCAACGCGCTGCGGCAGAACCGCCTGCACCATGCCTGGCTGCTGACCGGGACGCGCGGTGTGGGCAAGACAACGCTCGCGCGGATCATGGCGAAGGCGCTGAACTGCGAGACCGGGATCACCGCCACGCCTTGCGGCGTGTGCAGCGCCTGCACTGAGATCGATGCCGGCCGCTTCGTCGACCTGCTCGAGTTGGATGCGGCGTCCAACACCCAGGTCGACAACATGCGCGAGCTGCTCGAGCGGGCGCTGTACGCGCCCACCAGCGGCCGCTTCAAGGTGTACATCATCGACGAGGTGCACATGCTGTCGCGCTCGGCCTTCAGCGCGATGCTCAAGACGCTGGAGGAGCCGCCGGCGCACGTGAAGTTCATTTTAGCCACCACCGATCCGCAGAAGGTGCCGGTCACGGTCTTGTCGCGCTGCCTCCAGTTCAACCTCAAGCAGATTCCAGCCCCGGAGATTCATGCGCGGCTGGCTCAGATTCTGGAGGCGGAGGGCGTGGCGTTCGAGCCGGGAGCGCTGAACCTCATTGCGCGGGCCGCGCAGGGCAGCCTGCGCGACGGGCTGAGCTTGCTCGACCAGGCCATCTCCCACGGGGCGGGACGGGTGGACGAGAAATCCGTGCGCGCCATGCTGGGCACCGTCGACCAGTCTTACCTGTTTTCCATTCTCGACGCGCTCGGCCGGCGCGATGGAGCCCGGATGCTGGCGATTGCCGACGAGATGCAAGCACGCAGCCTCGACTTCGAGGTTGCCCTGCAAGAGCTCGCGGCGCTGTTGCACCGTATCGCGCTGTGGCAGACGATACCGGATGCGACGGCGGTGGATGACGCAGAGCGCGCCTCGCTCATGTCTTTGGCGGCCGCTTTGGCGCCCGAAGATGTTCAGCTCTACTACCAGATCGCTGTGCAGGGGAGAAGCGATTTGCCGCTGGCCCCAGACGAATACGCGGGTTTCACGATGCCGCTGCTGCGTATGCTCGCGTTCGCGCCGGAAGGATCGGCCCCACGGACCTCTCGAGCGGCCGAGCCGAGCGCGGCACCCTCCGGCGCGCCCGCTGGCCGCACCGGCGCCGCGCCGAACGCGCCGATTGGGACAGCCGCGCCCGGCGCTGAGGGTGATTTGCTGTTGGAGGCTGGTCCGCAGCCGGCGGCTTGGCGTCGCCTCGTCGCCGGTCTGAAGCTGGGCGGAATGGCATGCATGCTGGCCGAGCACAGCGAACTGGCTGCTTGGGACGGTGAGCGTTTGCAGCTTGTCGTCCCCGAGGCGCATCGCCATCTACTGGAGAAACCCTATCGGGAGCGATTGCAAGCCGCGCTGGAGGCCCATTATCAGCGCAAGCTGCGGCTCGAGTTCACGCTCGGCGCGATGAACGGCAACACACCGGCCGAGCAACAGGATCAGGAGCGGCAGGCGCGCCAGCGGCGGGCCATCGAAGCGATTGAAGGCGATCCGTTCGTGCGCGAGCTGGTCGAAGGCTTCGACGCGCGGGTGGCGGACGATTCGATCCGGCCGCTCGAGTCGGGCGAGAGCAGGCAGGCGGGCGGCTAGCGCGGCGTCGCGCGATGATGCGTCGAGCAGAGGAGCGAACAGCATGATGAAAGGTCAATTGGCCGGGCTGATGAAGCAGGCCCAGCAGATGCAGGAGAACATGAAGCGGCTGCAGGAAGAGCTCGCGAGCGTCGAGGTGGAGGGCCAATCGGGCGCAGGTCTGGTGACGGTGGTGATGACTTGCCGGCACGACGTCAAGCGCGTGAAGATCGACCCGAGTCTGCTGACGGATGACAAGGAAATGCTCGAGGATCTGGTAGCCGCCGCGTTCAACGATGCGGTGCGCAAGGCGGAGGCAACGACGCAGGAGAAGATGAGCGGCATTACCTCCGGGCTGCCCCTGCCGCCCGGGATGAAGCTTCCCTTCTGAGTGGACACGCCTTCCAGCCTGCAGGAATTGATGGAGTCGCTGCGCTGCCTGCCCGGGGTCGGGCCGAAGTCGGCGCAGCGCATGGCTTTTCATTTGCTGCAGCGGGATCATCCCGGTGCAACGCGCCTTGCGCGCGCGCTCAGCCAGGCGCTGGCGGTCGTTCGGCACTGCGAGAAGTGCAACACCCTGACCGAAGAGCAGGTGTGCGAGCTGTGCCGCTCGCCCCGGCGCGAAAGCGGGCTGCTGTGCGTGGTGGAGACGCCGGCGGATCTGTTGATGATGGAACAAGCGCACTGCTATCGGGGCCAGTACTTCGTGCTGATGGGCAGATTGTCTCCGTTGGACGGCATCGGCCCACGCGAGATCCACCTCGACCGGCTGGTCCGGCGCGCGGCAGACGGGCTGGTCAAGGAAGTGATCCTGGCAACCAATTTCACTGTAGAAGGTGAAGCCACCGCTCATTACATCGCGGATCTGCTGCGTTCGAAGGGGCTCAAGGTGAGCCGCATCGCGCGCGGCCTGCCGGTCGGCGGAGAGTTGGAGCATGTGGACAGCGGTACCCTGGCCCAGGCGGTGGTCGAGAGGCGGGAAGTGTGATGTCGCGGGCGACGAACGGCGTTTCTCGCTGGTCCACGCCGCAGCGGCGGACGCAAGCGCGCCGCGGCCAGCCAGAGCTGCCAGAGCGCGACGCCTTCCAAGCCGCCGCGGCCGGCCACGGTCCGCAGAAGATCCACAAGATCCTGGCCGCCGCCGGTCTGGGCTCGCGGCGTGAGATGGAAGAGCTGATCCGCGCCGGCAAAGTCAAGGTGAACGGGGCAATGGCCCAGCTCGGTATGCGAGTGCAGCCGGGCGACGTAATTCGCGTGGGCAAGCGGCAGGTGACCGTGCGCGACAGCGCTAGGCTGCCTCGCATCATCGTGTACCACAAGCCGGAAGGGGAGATCGTGAGCCACGACGATCCGCGCGGGCGGCCGAGCGTGTTCGAGAAACTGCCTCCCATGCGGCGCGGCAAGTGGCTGGCGGTCGGACGACTCGACTACAACACGTCGGGGCTGCTGATCTTCACGACCTCCGGCGAGCTGTGCAATCGCCTGATGCACCCGCGCTACGAAGTGGAACGCGAGTACGCAGTGCGCATCATCGGAAAGCTGAACGATGAACAGTTCAGGCAGCTCAAGAAGGGTGTGCATCTGGAGGACGGGATCGCGCGCTTCGATTTGATCGAAGAGCGTGGTGGACGCGGGCTCAACAACTGGTACCGGGTGGTTTTGCGCGAGGGCCGCAACCGCATCGTGCGGCGCATGTTCGACGCCATCGGCTATCGCGTAAGCCGGCTCATGCGAGTGCGCTTCGGCGGGGTGTCACTGCCTTTCGCGTTGCGCCGCGGCGCGTGGCGCGAGCTCGATGAAGCGCACACAGCCGCGATGCTCGAGTGGTCCGCAACGTTAGTCAACTCCGATGGAGCGCACCACACCCCAGCGGCGCGCCAGACATCTCAACGGAGCATGGCGCAGCGGGAAACGTGGCGGCACCCTTCCGGCCCATTCAAGCGGGCAACCGCTCCCTCTCGATCAGACAGACCGCGCCGTCTCCGGCCGGCGCCTCGAGCCAAGTGAGCTCGAGCTGCGGATAGGCGGTCTCCAGCGCTTCCCGCCCCTCGCCCACCTCCATCAACAGCAAGCCATCGCGCGCCAGGTGACGCCTGGCCTGCCGCAGGATGTGGCGCACCACGCCCAGCCCGTCTTCGCCTCCAGCCAGCGCCAGAGGCGGCTCATGACGGTACTCCGCTGGCAGCTCGGCCATGCTCGCCGTCGGCACATACGGTGGGTTACTGACGATCACGTCGTAGCATTGCCCGCTCAGAGACGCGAACAAGTCAGACTCCACGAGCCGCACGCGCTGGCTCAATCCATAGGCCTGCACGTTGTGACGGGCAACCTCCAGCGCTGGTGCCGAGATGTCGCTGGCATCGACCATGGCGCCCGGGAATGTGTGGGCGAGCAGCACGGCCAGGCAGCCTGATCCGGTGCATAGATCGAGCGCGCGCTCGATCGAGTCAGGGCGGGGTATCCAGGCGCCGAGGCCTTGCTCGAGCACGGTGGCGACGTGCGAACGAGGCACGATGACGCGCTCGTCGACGTAGAAGCGGAAATCGCCCAGCCAGGCCTCGCGCGTGAGATAAGCAGCCGGCACCCTCTCTCGCACCCGCCGCTGCAGCACGCCGAGCACGCTATCCACTTCCGCCGGCAATAGACGCGCATCGAGAAACGGCTCCAGCTGGTCGGCCGGCAGGTACAGGGTGTGCAGGATCAGATAAGCCGCTTCGTCATAGGCGTTGTCGCTGCCGTGGCCGTAAGCAAGACCGGCCGCTTCGAACTGGGTCACCGCGAACCGCAGCAGGTCGCGCAGGCTGTGCAGGGCAGCACCAGCCTCCGCGAACATGCCGGCGTCCCGAGTTGCTGATTCACCGGCAGAAGCGGACTCGGGACGCGGTTGGCCGCGGCGGGGCTTGCGAACCGGATCGCGGCTCAAGGCGTTAGGAGCTCTTCCAGTGTGCGCTGATAGATCCGGCTCAACGTTTCTACATCCTGCAGCGCCACGTGCTCATCGATCTGATGGATGGAACCGTTGACCGGACCCAGCTCGACCACCTCCGGGCAGATGTCCCGGATGAAGCGGCCGTCGGAAGTCCCGCCGGTGGTGGACAGTTGGGGCTGAATGCCGGCCACGGCGTGGACGGCGGCATTCAGCGCTTCCACGAGGCGTCCCCGCTCGGTGACGAACGGAAGCCCGGACAGCGACCACTCGAGGTCGAAGTCGAGCCCGTGCCGCGTCAGCACCGCCTCGAAACGCTGCTTCAAGCCCTCCATCGAACTGGCGGTCCCGAAGCGAAAATTAAAGAGCACGGTGAGCTCGCCGGGAATCACGTTGTTGGCACCCGTGCCAGCAGTGATGTTGGAGATCTGCCAGGTGGTCGCCGGGAAGTGCTCGTTGCCCTCGTCCCAGCGCGTCGCCGCCAGCTCGGCAAGAGCGGGCGCCGCGAGATGAACGGGGTTTCTCGCGAGCTGAGGATAGGCCACGTGCCCTTGCTTTCCCTTCACCACGAGCGTGCCGGACAAGGAGCCGCGGCGGCCGTTTTTGATGGTGTCGCCCAAGCGTTGCACGCAGCTCGGTTCTCCGACGATGCAGTAGTCGAGGCGCTCCCCGCGCGATTTGAGCGAGTCCACGACGCGCACGGTCCCGTCCACAGCGGCGCCTTCCTCGTCGGAGGTGATCAGCAGCGCGATCGAGCCTCGATGCGCGGGGTGATCGGCGACGAACCGCTCGACGGCGGTCACGAACGCCGCCAGCGATGTCTTCATGTCGGCCGCACCACGGCCGTATATCAAGCCGTCGCGCTGCGTCGCTGTGAACGGGTCGCTGCGCCAGCGCTCGAGCGGGCCAGGGGGCACTACGTCCGTGTGACCCGCGAGGCACACCACAGGTGCAGCCCTGCCACGCCGCGCCCAGAGATTATCGACCTGGCCGAAGCGCAGCCGCTCGAGATGAAAACCGAGCGGGGCGAGACGCGCAGCGAGAATCTCCTGGCAACCGTCGTCGTTTGGTGTAACCGAGCGGCGCGAGATGAGCTGGCGCGCCAGATCGACAGTCGAGCCGCCGCGCCGTCCGTCAGGCCAAGATTCGTCGTTCACTGCGGGCCGTAAAGGTCACACTTCCGGCTGGGTGCCGGATACAGGCCGCAATTATATAGGTCCCCGAGGCAGGCAACCCTCAGAGCGCCGGCAAAGAGATTTCTAGTTGCCGGCGTTGATATCGATCTTGAAGTGATCGAAGGAGGTGGCGTTGATGTCTGCGCCGCGGGAAACCTTGTTGAGGTCGCCTTTGGCCAAGCTCGCCTTTTGCTCGGCGTTGTTCATCAGCCACGCGAGGTTGGTGGCCGAGTCCGAGTTGCGCAGCGCCTCTTCCTTGGTGATCTTGCCTTCGGTGTAGAGCTTGAACAGAGCTTGCTCGAAGCTCACCGATCCCGGTGACAGGCTCTTTTCGATGGCGTCTTTGATCTGATCCATCTCGCTCTTCACGATCAGCTCGGCAATGTGCTTGCTGTTGAGGAGCACCTCGACGGCGGCCACCTGGCTGCCGTCGACTGCCTTGACCAGGCGCTGGGAGATGACGGCCTTGAGACACACGGACAGGTCGTGCAGCAGCGCGCCGCGCGCATCGTGGGGGAAGAAGTTGATGATGCGATTGAGGGCGTGGTAGCTGTTGTTGGCGTGCAGCGTGGACAGGCACAGGTGGCCGGTCTGAGCATAAAGCAGCGCCTGTTGGAGCGTATCCCGGTCGCGCACTTCGCCGATCATGAGGATGTCGGGCGCCTCGCGCATCGCGTTGACTAGGGCGTTGTGATATGACTTGGTGTCGAGACCCACCTCGCGTTGGTTGATGACGCAGCGCTGATGCCGGAACACGAACTCGATCGGGTCTTCGATGGTGAGAACGTGGCCCCCGCGGGTGGCGTTGCGGTGCTCGATCATCGCGGCCAGCGTCGTCGATTTCCCGGAGCCGGTCGCACCCACCACCAGCACCAGCCCGCGCTTCTCGATGATCAAATCTTTGAGAATGGTCGGCAGCCGCAGCGCCTCTAGACCCGGGGTCTGTGAGCGCAGATAGCGGATGACGATCGCGACGTTGCCGCGCTGTCGGAACACGTTGACGCGAAAGCGGCCGATCTCGGGCACCGGAAAAGAGAGGTTCATCTCCCAGGTGCGTTCGTATTCCGCCTGCTCCTCCGGCGACATCAGCTCGTAGGCGATCTTCTTGACGGTGGGGCCGTCGAGCACATCCGAGTTCACCGGCATGATGGTGCCCAGGATCTTGATCGACATCGGTGCGCCGGCCGAGATGAACAGGTCGGACGCCTGCTTCTCGGCCATTAGTTTGAGCACGGGCGTCAAGAACATAGCAGCCTCGCTTCGGTTCCGATTCGATTTGCAGGCCCGCAAGCCATTGAGCGGACCGCAACAGAGAATTGCACCGGGGCCGGTGCAAGCAAGTTTCAGGCTAGAAGCGATCTCA
>DASPUW010000161.1:0-2526 GCA_035622675.1 Burkholderiales bacterium
GAACAACACCGCATTGCCCAGCCCTCCGCCTGCCAGGATCACCGTCGCGCCGGACGGAATCTCTGTGGGCGAGCCAGTGGGACCCATCAGCACGACCGGCTCGCCCGGTTGCAGCAGCGCACACAGGTCCGAGGAGCCGCCCATCTCCAGCACGATCGTGGAAACCAGGCCGCGGTCGCGGTCGACCCAGGCGCCGGTCAGCGCGAGCCCTTCCATCGCGAGGCGGGTGTCATCCACGCTGAGCGCATGCCGCTCGTAGTTCTGCAGCCGGTAGAACTGCCCGGGACGAAAACGCCGTGCGGCGGCCGGTGCGCGCACCACCACTTCCACGATCGTGGGGGTCAGCCGGATGACTTCCTGCACGCTGGCCCGGAGATCGCGATTGAGGCGCGCTTCGAACTCGGCATCGGTCAGAGCGGAAGCCGGTGCGACACCCTCCAGGACTCTGCTCACCACGGGGTAGCCTTGCTTCACCCCGCCCATCGCCTTGACCACGTTGCCGAAGAAGGATGGGTGCACATCGCCGAAGAAGCTCACGAAACGTCCGTCGTCGCGCTTGGACATCAGCACGCGCACGGAATGCGGCTTGGCGCTGGCGTACTCAGGCTTCACGGGAGTGCCGTTTTCGTCGCAGGCCTGAAAATACTTGCCATCCAGGTGAAAGCTGCGCGGGTCTTCGCGTGCCAGCACCGTGTTGGGCTGTGTGCCGGCCGCGATCAGGATCGATCGTGCCGGCAGCACCGTTGCCGCCGGCGCTACGGCGCCCGTTTCGCCGGAAACGGACACGCGCAGGCCAGCGGCATGTCCGTGCTGATCGACCTCTACCGCCAGCGGCGTCAAGCCTTCGGCAAAGCGGATGCCTTCCTCGAGCGCCTTGTGGACCTCCTCGTGATTCAGCGTGTACGACGGGCTGTCGATCAGGCGCTTGCGATAGGCGATGGTCACGCCGCCCCACGACTGCAGCAGCTCCGCGACGCGAGGCTCGCGCCCGGCAGCCAGCGCTGCTGCGCGCTCCGCGCGGATGGCCCGCGCGTGCGCCAGGAACTCTTCCGCGATGAGGGTCTCTTCGGCGTTCCAGCGCGCATGCACCGCGCCCTTGCCGCGCTCTGCGGCGAGGATCTCGTAGCGCTGCAGAAATTTTTCCACCTGCACCGGATAGTAGGCGAGCGATTCGGTGGCCGTGTCGATTGCCGTCAAGCCGCCGCCCACCACCACTACCGGTAGCCGGATCTGCAGGTTCGCCACCGAGTCGGCCTTGGCGGCACCGGTGAGCTGCAGCGCCATCAAAAAGTCGGACGCGGTCCGCACGCCGCGCGCAAGACCGTTAGGCAGCTCCAGCACGGTGGGGCGGCCAGCGCCTGCGCACAGCGCGACGTGATCGAAGCCGGACTCGAACGCGTCGTCCAGCGTCAGAGTGCCACCGAAGCGCACGCCGCCGAACAGCTGGAACTCGCGCCGCCGCTCGAGCAGCAGCCGGATCAGCTTGAGGAAGTTCTTGTCCCAGCGCACCGTGATGCCGTACTCCGCGACGCCGCCGAAGCCGGCCATGACGCGGTCATCGAGCGACTCGTACAAGGTTTGCACGTCACGGATTGGCCGGAACGGCGCGCGCTCTCCGCTCGCGGCGACGCCGCACAGGTCGGCTGGAAGCGGCTCGATCTTGAGGCCATCGATGCCGGCCACCCGGTGGCCGTCGTTCATCAGGTGGTGCGCGAGCGTGAACCCGGCCGGACCCATGCCGGCGACCAGGACGCGCTTGCCGCTGGCGGGGCGCGGATAGGGACGGCGCAGGTTGAGCGGATTCCAGCGGGTGAGCAGCGAGTAGATCTCGAAGCCCCAGGGCAGCTCCAACACGTCTTTGAGCGCACGTGTCTCGACCTGCGGGATGTTGACCGGTTCCTGCTTCTGATAGATGCAAGACTTCATGCAATCGTTGCAGATGCGATGCCCGGTCGCGGCCACCATGGGATTGTCGACGCACATCATTGCCAGCGCGGCGAGGGCCAGTCCTTCCGTCTTGATCTTCTGGAACTCCGAGATCTTCTCTTCCAGCGGACAGCCGGCGAGCGGTACGCCGAACACACTTTTCCTGAACCGAGCAGCGCCTTCCTCTGCACTCGCTTTCTCGTGCAATCCGTGCGAGCACGAGTCGCGGCTCTGCTCGTGGCACCAGATGCAGTAGTTGGCTTGATCCAGAGCGCCAACCAGGTCGGTCCCAGCGTCGGTGAGGCCGAAGCCTCGCCGGCGGCGCAGGTGTGCGAGGCGATAGCTGCGAAACCCGCCGCCATCATCCGCGATGACCGGCACCAACCGGTAATAGTCGAGCTTGGCCGGCGCCTTGAACAGAACCCCGGCGCGGTGCCGCACTTCACCGGCCGGCGTGTACACCGCCCATGCGGCGTACCGCAGCGCAAGCGCGAGTTCCCCTGCATGCGCGGCCTCGTCCTTCTGCCACTGCGACACGCTCTGAGCAAAACCGAGCTCCGTGAAGCTGCCGCCCATGTGCGCCGCCAGCTGGGCTTCCAG
>DASPUW010000162.1:0-13072 GCA_035622675.1 Burkholderiales bacterium
GCCCGAGATCGCGGTGCCGCGCAGGGTGATCTGCGTGCCGGCGATCCCGCTGCTCGGCACTGGCAAGGTAAACCACGTCAAGCTCAAGGAGGATGCGCTGGCGCTCGAGCCCACCCCCACCCTACCCTCCCCCGCCAGCGGGGGAGGGTGAGCGTAGATCATGAGCCACGTCACGGCAGATTTCACCGAACTTCTCTCCTGTCTCTCCGACCGCCTGCCGGCGCTGCGCCTGGCGCTGCTGGCACAGCCTGCATCGCAGCTGGAAAAGGTGGAGGTCAAGGCGAACGAACGCCTGCTCGGCAAGGATGAAGCCGCGAGGGCGGTCTACGTCATCGCCGCAGGCGCGTTGCGCGCCACCGCCGAGCGTGAAGACGGGACCGAGCTTACGCTGTCGGAATTCGGGCAAGGCGAGATCGCGGGAGAGATGGCGATTCTGGCCGGCGGCGGCGTATACAGCGCGAACGTCTTCGCCGCACAGGACAGCGTGCTCGTGCGGATTCCGGCCAGCACGTTCGAGCAAGTGCTCAAGACTTCGCCCCAGGTCGTGCAGGAGCTGTCCGAAGGCATCCGGCGGCGCATTGCGCGCTCCCAGCTCGCGCTGGGTCTCACGCGGTTGTTCGGAGTGGTGCAGGAGTCGGTGCTCCGCTATGTCGAGTCGCGCGTCCAGTGGGTGCGCCTGCAGGCGGGCGAGGTGCTGTTCTCGGAGGGGGATCACGGCAGGGACATGTACTTCGTGCTCGGCGGACGCCTGCGCGCCGTTGGGAGCGGGGGACGCGTGCTGAATGAGATGAGCCGCGGCGAGAGTATCGGCGAAGTCGCGTTGCTGACCGGCGAACCCAGGACCGCCACGGTGATCGCCGTGCGCGACAGCGAGCTGGTTCGCATATCCCGGGAGGCGTTCGAGGAGATCATCCAGAAATATCCCAAGGTCATGCACGTGCTCGCCGAGATGGTCGTGCGCCGGCTGCTCGCAAAAGAGCGGCCGGGCGCAGCCCATGCGGGAGGGATGTGCATCGCAGTGCTGGGCATCGGCTCCGAGTCGGCGACCGCCGATTTCACCACACGACTGGTCGAGGCTCTGGGCAACATCGGGCCGACCCTGCATCTCTCCGGGAAGCGGGTGGACGCGCTCCTCAACCAGCCCGGCATCGCCGACGCCGGCCGGGATCACATGGCGGGAATGCGATTGACGGCCTGGATGGACGAACAGGAGGCGCATCACCGCTTTCTCGTGTGCGAGACGGACACCAGCGGATCGGGCTGGAGCCAGCGCTGTCTGCGGCAGGCGGACGAGATCCTCCTCGTCGCACAGGCGGGCGCGGACCCCGAGCCAGGGCTGGGAGAGACGTCGCTGCTCGCGCGCGATGCCATCTCCAAAGCGGGGCGGACGCTCGTCCTGCTGCACGGCGATGGCGACCGGCCGCCCTCCGGCACGGAGCGGTGGTTCCGCGGACGGAATCTGCAGCGCCATTTCCATATCCGCAAGGATCGCAAGGACGACTACGCGCGGGTTGCGCGCTGCTTGAGCGGCCAGGCGATCGGGGTCGTCTTCGGCGGCGGCGGGGCCCGCGGACTCGCGCACATCGGCGTGATCCGCGCGCTGGGCGAAGCCGGCGTGCCGATCGACATGATCGGCGGAACGAGCATGGGCGCGGTTATCGCGGGCGCGCTGGGCATGGGTCACGACTGGAAACAGATCCTGGAGATCTCGCGCACCGGCTGGCTGCGGCACAAGCCGCACAAGGAGTACACGCTGCCTTTCATCTCACTCATCCGCACGCGGGTGCTCGACCGCTGGGCGCGGGAGGTCTACGGCGATACCGAGATCGAGGACATGTGGCTCAACTTCTACTGCGTCTCGTGCAATCTCACCACGAGCGAGACAGTGATCCTCGAGCGAGGTCCGCTGTGGAAGGCGGTGCGCGCCAGCTCTTCGCTGCCGGGCGTGTTCGTGCCGGTGCTGCGCGACGGCAACGTGTTCGTGGACGGCGCGATCGTGAACAATCTTCCCGGCGACATCATGCGCAAGCGCTTTTGCCGGAAAGTGATCGTGGTGGACGTCGGTTCGGAGCACACCTTCGCGTTCCAGATCGCGGAGTTCCCCTCGCCCTGGCAATACCTCCGCAACAGCATCTTGCCGTTCGGCAAACGCGTCGACGCGCCCAACATCGCCGCCGTGCTGATGCGCGCCACCGAGGTGGGCAGCCACCAGAAGACCGATGAGGTGAAGCGCGACGCTGACCTGTGCCTGCGTCCGCCGATCGACGAATTCGGCGTCCTCGAGTTCGAATCGATCGACCGCATCGTCGAGACCGGCTACCGCTACGCCCGAGAGAAATTGGAACAGCTCAAAGGTGACAAGGCGCTGGCAAGCATCTTCGTCGCCGCCGGATAGCCGGCCGGCAAAAAGCAAAAGGCAGGGAACACCCTGCCTTGTGTTGCGAGGACCGACCTGCTTGCAACTACTTCTTGCTGCCGTCGTCCTCGATGCGAGTAGGTCTGTTGATGCCGCCTGAGGCGCGCAGCGGCGTGATCTCTTCTGCCTGCCGTCCGGGCTTACCCGAAGTCCCGGTGGGTTTCAGCGGCCGATCGTCATCGGCCGCGCGGGCGGGCTTGGAAGCGCCCGCGGGTTTCAGCGGCTGGTCGTCCTCGAGTGCATGCCAGAATTTGCGAGAGTCGCCGGTCCGCTTGATCGGTTGCTCCTCGTCCGCGGCACGGCCAGCTTTTGATGCGCCGGTGCTCTTGAGAGTGACGTCATCGCCGTCCGCCCGGTTCATGCCGGACTGAGACGAAAGTGGCTCTGCTGCACTCCCTGCGCCAGCGAACGAGCACGCGACGAGACTGGCAGCAGCTAGAACTAAGAGCTTTACACGCATATGAGGCTCCGATTGCACGGACAGACGCAAGCGCTGACCTTGATGATCCCAGCGGCAAGCGCGAATTGCAATCCCGCCTATGGGATAAGCGGATATCACTTCGGTGCAGCCCGTGGGGCCCCCTGGCTGACGTTTCCAGGCAACGCGAGTAGGCTGTCTGTTCGATCGTTCGCGTTGGCGCTATCGCTATGCCCGCCAACCTGTCGCCCGAATACAAGGCCGCCGAAGCACACTTCCGCCAGGCGCGCGAGCCCAAAGAGCGCCTGGAGTGGCTGCGCGAGATGCTGCGCGTGATCCCCAAGCATAAGGGAACCGATCACCTGCAGGGCGACATCAAGCGAAAAATCAAGGACCTGGCAGACGAGCTGGAAGGTCCGAGAAAGGGCGGCACGCGTGGTGGCCCGGCAGTCGTCACGCGCCCCGAAGGCGCTGCTCAGCTGGCACTCATCGGCCCACCCAACTCGGGCAAGTCGTCTCTGCACGTGCGACTCACAGGGTCGCACGCTCACGTCGCCCCTTACCCGTTTACCACTCTCTATCCCGAGCCGGGCATGATGCCGCACGCGGACATCCGCTTCCAGCTGCTCGACCTGCCAGCGATCTCGCCCGAGCATCCGGTCCCGTGGATCGCGGACGCGGTGCAGACTGCCGATGCCTGCCTTCTCGTGGTGGACCTGAGCGACCCTGAGTGCGTGGAGCAGGTGCAGGCCCTGCACGGCATATTGCGAGAGCGGCGCGTCACCTTGGCGCCCGACTGGGAGTCCGAGACCGAACCCGGAGGCGACGACGATAGTCCGTTCGGATTGCGGTTTCCGACCCTGATCCTGGCCAACAAATGCGAACGCCTGACCGACCCGGGCCAGGAGCTTCGTGTATTCCGCGAGCTGACGGGTTTGACCTACCCCGCACTTGCCGTTTCGGCAGCGACGGGCCACGGTCTGGATGAGCTCGGATCGCTTCTGTTCCGCCGCCTACACCTGCTTCGCATCTATACCAAGACGCCTGGCCATGCACCCGATCGGACGCGCCCGTTCAGCTTGCGTGCCGGCCAGACGGTCGAAGACGTCGCGCGCCTCGTGCACCGCGATCTCCCGCGCACCCTGCGCTACGCGCGCGTGTGGGGCAAGTCCGGCTTCGACGGGCAGCACGTTGGACGCGAGCACAGGCTCGACGACGGCGACGTGGTGGAACTGCACACCTGATCCGCGAGGCTGCGGTGCGTGCGCCTTGCGAAAGAGGAGGACCAATGCATTACAACACCTTCCCCCAATTCAAAGCAGGCTTGTTGGAGGCGGCGTCTTCACTACCTGCTGGCGTCCCTGATCCAAAGACGATGCCGGATGCGAAGATCGACATCCTCTTCCAGCACTACAACCACGCCCGCGGGCAGGCTAGTCTGACCGTAGGAAGGCTAAAGCAGACTCAGGACCTGAGAGAGACGCAAGGCACGGCGTTCGATGGCGGGAAAGGCCGGCTGCTGCTGACCCCCAAAGCGTCTGGCTTCAGCTCCGCCGTGTCGCCCCCTGCCATGACCTTCGGCAAGACGGCGGTGCCGCGCGGCGTAAGCGCTGGGGAGTGGAAGGAATGGCAGGATGGAAAGGAACGGACGATCACTCCAGCGGACTGGAAGAAAAAAAGTCCCAAGGAGCAGATGGACACCATGATGGGAAACAAGTGGTCAATATGGCTGAACGACGCCTTCATCCTGGGCGGAATTCACGCTCATGCCGTGTTTCATCTGGTGAGCAACCTGAACCTGAAAGGGGACCCGAACGCACAGTTCCCCTTTAACGTGACGCAACGCGAGCTTCTGGGTCTGTGCAAGTTTGGCTACTCTGGGATGGAGGGCGAACTCAAGGCCGGCACCGAGTACAAGTGCACCGATACGCAGCTCGCCGATGCCGCGACGTTCAAGTCCTATGTCGAGGAAATGTTGTCCCAGGAGAGCAGAGTAAGACGGCGAGCACCATAGTCGACCTGGCCTGAACAGGGCGTCAGCAACCCGGACGCCACACGGCCGCACGCCGCGCCGCCGGTACTCCGGCCGCTGCTGCGACGGAGAACGAGGTCAACCGGGAAACATAGCAACTGGTCGCGGTAGCGTTCGGTACCACCGACCCACCCACTCCGCCTCCGGCCACAAGCAAGGCAATCGCCAACGCCGCGGCGATTGGAAGTGTCAGCTTGATGTTCATGGTGCCCTCCTTTGAGCCTTTCGTAACCTCGGTACCACAATGTTACGGCCCCTAGCGCGGCGGATCGCGTACGTATTGGCGCCTGAAGATGTGACTTATTCACGAGGGAAGACAGGCGGTGCTCCCTCAGCAAACCCCTATGCGCTGTTCAATCGACTTCCCGGATCCCAGCGGCCGTCAGCAGGTAGATGCGTTCGGTGGTATCCGCGGCAGCTCGGGAGTGCGTTGCCAGAATCCCGCAGGCGCCGCTTTCCCGGAGCTGGGTGCGCAGCAAGTCCAGCACCTGTCGCGCGGCGTCGGCGTCGAGGTTTCCCGTGGGCTCGTCGGCCAGGACCAGCTTCGGCCGATGGACGAGCGCGCGCGCGATGGCAACCCGCTGCAGCTCGCCGCCGGACAGCTCTCG
The DNA here is from genome assembly GCA_035622675.1 of Burkholderiales bacterium. GTDB lineage: Bacteria > Pseudomonadota > Gammaproteobacteria > Burkholderiales > SHXO01 > SHXO01. The sequence continues at coordinate 5,475 of DASPUW010000162.1, forward strand.
GGGCATGTCGGAGGCGCGATCCGCAAGGCGTACGGCCTCGAGCATCTGCAGCGTGCGGCTCCTCGCGTCCGACTCGGACACATGTTGCAGCCGCAGCGGGAGCTCGACGTTCTGGAATACCGACAGGTAGGGCAGGATGTGAAAGGCCTGGAACACGAAGCCCATCTGTTCGCGGCGCAACCGGGTGAGCGTATCGTCATCCAGCCCGCAGATGTCTGCGCCGGCGATTTCGATGGTCCCGGCGTCAGGCCGCTCGAGGCCCGCGATCAGATTGAGCAGCGTTGACTTGCCGATACCCGATTCGCCCATGATGGCGACGTATTCGCCAGAAGCCAGCTCGAGGTTTACGCCAGTCAGCACGACGCGCTTGCGCGGGCCGTCGTAACTCTTGACCACACTTCGAACGGAAAGCACGCGCGCATGATACAAGCGCGCTGCCGCGCCCGTGCACGTCGAACGGAAAAACGTTCCCTAACTTCGAAGCGCGATTACGCTCGCTCGCAAGCGCCGATCATCCCGCGCCAGCCACCACCCGTCGACCGACGCGCGCGAGCACCCCTACGCTCAGAGCGGTCAGGATCGCAGCCCCCAGCAGCAGCGCCACACCGACCAAGGCCGCGGAATAGTGACCGTGATCCATGAGCGGACCGAAGACGAGCGGTGCGACCGCGAAACCGACATCGAGCCCTGAGTAGACAAAGCCGTATACCCTGCCGAACGCTTCTCTGCCGAAGCCCGAGGTCGCGGCCTGGCGAATGAGCAAGTCGCGAGAGGGTCCGGCGACGCCCACCCCCATCCCGAGCAACGCCATCAATCCGATCACGCTCCAACCGGGGAAGACAGTCGACGCAAGCAACAGAGCGCAGCACGCCGACACCGCCAACGCGAACGTGATGACGCGATCCTGCGACCGGCCGCGCCCCGCGACGAAACCGCCGATCGCCACACCGACGGCGCCCGCGAGCAGATAAGCGGTGAAGCTCGAGGTCGAAGCAGCCAGCGAGAGACCATACAACCGGTTGAGCAGCGTGGGCGCGTATGTCTGCACGATGCTGAGCGCACCGGACAGAACGAAAAAGAAACCAAAGCACAGCCACACCGCCGAAGAGCTCAAGAAGGCAAAAGTCGGGGCAGCGCTCGCCGCCGGGCCGGATGCGGCGTGAGGTACGGGCTCGTGTACCTCGAGCAGCGCGCGCTGCCAGAGGAGCGTCGCCAGCACGATCGTTGCCAGCAGGCCAGCCGCGAAACCAGCCCAATGCCAGCCGGCCAATCCTGCAATGCCGGCCATGAACACGGGCGCCACCGCCCAGCCCAGGTTACCGCTCAAGCCGTGGGCCGAGAATGCGTAGCCCAGGCGCTGCGGCGAAACCCGCCGGTTGAGGATCGTGAAATCGACCGGATGGAACACGCTGTTGCCAAGGCCCGCCAGGCCCGCAGCGAGAGCGAGCATCGCGTAACTGCTGGCCGCCGCCAGCGCAAATCCGGACACGGCGAGCGAGCTGACTCCGAACAGCAAAACGCGTCCCGGCCCAAAGCGGTCGACCGCGAAGCCGGCCAGTGCCTGCCCGGTCCCGGACACGACGAAGAAAACGCTCATCAACGCACCGACCTGCGTGAAATTCAGCGAGAAGTCGGCCATCAGCCAGGGAAACAGCGGCGGCAGCAGGAGATGAAAGAAATGCGACGTGGCGTGCGCAAACGAGACGACGCCAATGACGCGGACGTCGCGGCGTGTCGCCGCGTCGTGCAGGAGAGCGACCATGAACGGGATCGATCGTCGAGGGCTTCGGGGCGCTATCTCAGCTGCCGACAGCAGCAGGTTGCGGCTTGCTCGTCTGCCACTGGTCGAGCTTGGCACGCGCGCCGTTCACAGCCGGATTCATTGCCTGGTCGTGGCCGGGCAGCTTCGTCGTGAGCTCGATCACATATCCGTTGGGGTCGCGGAAATAGATCGAGTGGATAAACCGGTGGTCAGAGATGCCGCGCGTCTCGATCCCCCGTTCCTTGCCCTTCGCGAACATGGACTGCAACGCGGGCTCGTCGACCTCCAGGGCAATGTGCAGATCGTAGTCGTGCTGATGCTTGAACTCGAACGGCATGTCAGGCGCCTCGAAGAATGCGAGATAGGAGCCATCGTCGAGGCGATAGAAGGTGTGCAGAGTTCGGGTCGCCCGGCCGCTCTTCGTCTCCTTGATCTCGAGCGTGCCAGCGAGCGGCAGGCCGAGGAACTCCTCGTAGAACTTGCGCGTCTGCTCCGAGTCGCGGCAGCGGTACGCGTTGTGATGAAGCTTCTTGATCACGGTAACCCTCCTTGCACTGGCCACGCCTCAGTCAGAGCGCCTGCAACTGTGCGTCCTTGAGTGAAGCCGCGTATCCGTTGATAGTCTCGTACACTTTGTTCCAGTTCTTGAGCCGCTTCATGTTGCCCATCCAGCGGGTGACGTTTGGATAGGCCGAGTAGTCGGACCTTACGATCTCGCCGAGCGCAACGAACGACGCTGCGAAGTAATCGGCGATCGTGATCTGATCACCGCACAGATACGCGTTCTTCGGTCCGATGATGTGCTCGTCGAGCACCTTGAGCCAGCCGTTGGCCCGTTCCTTGGCCCAGGCCAGCGTGCCGGTCTGGACTTCGCTGGTCGGCCGCTTGTGATGCGGGAAGATCTGCGGGTAGATGAACCCATAGGCCAGATCACGGCACATCTGCGTGTTGATCCAGTCCATCCTTTCATTGATCCGAGCGCGCTGCTTCAGATCCTTCGGGTAGGCCGGAGAGTTGATCTTATCGGCCAGGTACTTGAGGATCGCGGAGCTTTCCGTGAGGCGGAAATCGCCGTCTTCCAGGACGGGTACCAGGTGGTTCGGATTGATCGCCTCGAACGGAGGCTTGTAGTGCTCGCCGGTGAACAGATCGACCACTTGGAGCTGCGCATCGATTCCGTTTTCGGCTGCAAACAGCATGACGGGACGGCTGGTCGTTGACGCGGGGTGATAGTAGATTTTCATGGTTCTCCTCCTTGTTTGAACAACACCACCAAGGTGACCTAACCGAACAAGTGTAATCCACCCCGAGCAGAAGCGTCAGAACAGCCGGCTGCTCGCCAGGTCCGCACCCGCGCGCAGCGCGCGCAGCTTCTCCCACACCAGTTCCTCGGCCACCATACCGACCCCGGTCGAGGTGTCGAACCCGCAGTCCGTCCCCGCCAGCACGCGCTGCGGATCGCCCACGGCTTTCGCAACGAGCTCGATGCGGTCAGCCACGACCTCGGGATGTTCCACGTAGTTGGTCGTTGTGTCGATGACGCCGGCGATCACGACCCACCCCGGGGGTAGCGGGTACTTGCTCAAGCTCCGGTACTCGTGCGCATGCCTCGGGTTCGCCATCGACAGCACGAGTGCGCCCACATGCGCCTGGTACAAATGGGGCAGCAGATCATCCAGCGGCACGTCGAAGTTGTGCGGCCCTTCGTAATTGCCCCAGCAGACGTGCAGGCGCACACGCTCGCGCGGCACGTTGGCGAGCGCCCCGTTGATCGCCGCGATGGTCAGGTCGAGAAATTCCAGGAACTCGCTGAGCGGGCGATCCGCGAACAGGCGGTGCCGTTCCATGGCCAGATCGGGGGCGTCGATCTGGAGCAGAAATCCCTGGCCCGCGACGGTTTCGTACTCCGTCTTCAAGGCTTCGGCTACAGCGCTCAGATACTCGGACAGCGAGCCGTAATGTTCGTTCTGCATGCCGCACGCGACGATGCCGGGCGAGGGAGCGGTCCAGAACGATTCGACGAAGCCGCCAGTCTTCTCTCCCAGGATACGGCGGTATTCGGCGAGGTCCCGGTCGAGCGGCTCTCGGTTGATGTAACGCACCGGGCCAATGGCGCGCGGCGGCACGGTGTGCAGGCTCTTGCGCGCGTGCGTCTGGTAGAGCTCGCGAAAAGTCGGATAGCTGGCGACATCCTTGGCCGGAGGCCGTGCACCCTCACCGCCGAAACCGCTCATACGGTAACGGACGTAGGTGAAGAAGCTTTCGCGCGGCTGCTCACCGTCGTTGCCGATGTCGATGCCGCATTCGAGCTGACGATCGATCGCACGCCGTGTTGCCCGCTCCACCTCCGTGCGCAGGACGTCGCGGTCCACGCTCTCGCCGCGGCTCATCCGCAGCTGCAGATCCACGAGCGGCTGCGGGCGCGGCAAGCTCCCGGCGTGCGTGATCAGGATGCGGGACTCGCTTTGCTTCATTCCCCGGTTAGATCGAACACCAGCACTTCGGCGGCGCTGGCGTCGGACAAGTCGAGCTCACGCTCGCCCTCGATTTTGGCACCGTCCCCGCTCGAGAGCGCCGTGCCGTTGAGGTGGACCGTCCCGCGTGCGACGTGTACGTACGCCTTCCTTGTCTGCGCGAGTGCATGGCTCACCGTGTCTGCCCCATCTAGAAGCGCAGCGTACACTCGGGCATCCTGATGAATCTTGACCGAACCGTCGGCGCCGTCGGGGGAAGCGATCAAGCGCAGCCGACCGCGCTTGTCGGCCTCCGCGAAGTTCTTCTGCTCGTAACCGGGCGCGATGCCCCGCTTGTTGGGCTCGATCCAGATCTGTAGAAAGTGCACCGGGTCACGAGGCGACTGGTTGAACTCGCTGTGCAGGACACCGGTGCCGGCGCTCATGCGCTGGACGTCGCCGCGCCGGATCACAGAGCCCGTTCCCATGTTGTCCTTGTGCGCGAGCGCTCCCTCGAGCACGTAGCTGATGATCTCCATGTCGCGATGCGGGTGCGTGCCAAACCCCTGACCGGGGGCCACGCGGTCCTCGTTGATCACGCGCAGCGCGCCCCAGCCCATCTCGCGTGGATCGTAGTAATCCGCGAAAGAGAACGTGTGATAGCTATCGAGCCAGCCGTGATTTGCATGGCCCCGCTCCTGAGCCTTACGTAAGGCGATCATCGTTTCGCTCCTCGATTCGTGCGGCCTGTGCCCGCGAATATGGGAGCGGATGAGAGGCTTTGCCAGCGAAACTTTTCGATCCGGTCATTCGAAGGAACTGAAGAATCACGGATCGTCGAACCGGCGAGACACCGTGCACGGAGAGCTGCAGGGCGCTGAAGACCCGCCTTAGCTCTCCGTGTCTCCGTGTGTGAACCCGACGTGGAGGGTCAATGCTCTTGGCGCTGATGCGGACCCATCGAAGCGCCGCCGGCGCCGGCCGGGAGCACGATCGCATCCTCGTCCTCCAGCCTGGGCAAGTGCACCGTGCGCATGAACACCGAGTAGATAGTCGGGATGACGAAGAGCGTGAGCAACGTGCCCAGCAGCAGACCGCCGACCACGACCCACCCGATCGCCTGGCGCGACTCGGCGCCGGCCCCGCGGGCCAGCGCCAGCGGCACGGCGCCGAGCACCATTGCGGCGGTCGTCATCAGGATCGGCCTCAAGCGCAGCGTTGCCGCTTCGATCAGGGCCTCCATCTTCTCCATGCCTTTGACGCGCAGTTGATTGGCGAACTCCACGATCAGGATCCCGTGCTTGGTGATCAAGCCCACCAGCATCACGAGGCCGACCTGGCTGTACACGTTGAGCGTCCCGCCGTGATCAAACTTGAAATTGATCCACATCGCGAGTGCCGCACCGGTCATGGCCAGGGGCACGGTGAACATGATCACGAGCGGGCCCACGAAGCTCTCGAATTGCGCCGACAGCACGAGATAGATAAAGACCAGCGCGAGTGCGAAAGTCATCCACAGCTGGCCACCCGACTCTCTGAACTCGCGTGAAATGTTGTCCAGATCGGTACGCGTCCCGGGACCGAGCTCCGCCTTGACCACTGCGTCGATGTGATCCAGCGCCTGACCCAGCGTTGTGGTGCCGGCCGGCTCGCCGCTGATGATGGCCGCGCGCAGCTTGTTGAAGTGGTTCAGCTCCTTCGGGCCCACGGTCTCGGTCAAGGTCACCAGGTTCGAGAGCTGGTTAAGCGAGCCGTCCGCACCGCGGACGTAGATCGAAGTGAGGTCGCTGGGCTGGCGCCGCTTGTCGTCCTCCATCTGCACGACGACGTCATACTGCTTGCCTTCGTGCTTGTAGCGCGTGACATCGAAGCCGCCGAGCAGCGTCTCCAGCGTGTGGCCGACCGTTTCCATCGACACGCCGAGCGCGGCTGCCTTGTCGCGGTCGATCTTAACCGCCAGCTGCGGTTTGTTGAGCTTGAGGTCAGAGTCGAGTGCGGTGATTCCCGGATACTGGCTGAGCTTGGCCATCACCTTGTTGACCTTGTCCTGCAGCTCCTCGTAGGTGTTGCCGTAGATCACGTACTCAATGCTCTTGGAGAACAACGGCTGCCCCAGGGAAGGCAGGCCCTTGGTGAACGACAGCGCCCCGGGCAGTCCGCCGTAGAGCTTTGGTCCCAGTTCCTTGGTGATCTGCTGCTGGGTGCGGCTGCGATCCTCCCACGGCTTGAGCACGGAGAAGGCGATCCCCAGGTTCACCGGGTTCGGACGCTCCAGTCCCGGCGCAACCACGGCGAACATGGTGTCGATCTCGGGCACGTTCTTCGCGAGGTCCTCGACAGCGTGCATGTAGCTGTCGGTGTACTGCATCGACGAGCCCTCGGGAGCAATGACGAAGGCGAGGAACATGCTGCGGTCCTCTTGCGGCGACAACTCGGATTTCAGCTGCATGAACAGCCAGACCATGACGCCAAGCACCGCGAAGAACGCGACACCAACCGCCCAGCGATGCCGCAACGTGGCCGCGAGCGCGGCGCGATAACCGTCGGTCATGCCTCTGAAAAAAGGCTCCGTCTTGGTGTACACCCAGCTGTGCTCGTGCTTGAGCAGCTTCGAGCACATCATCGGGACCAGCGACAGCGCGACAAAGCCCGACACGATCACCGACGTCGCGACCGTGAGCGCGAACTCGGTCATGAGCTTGCCGGTGTTGCCCTGGGCGAACGACAGAGGGGTGAACACGGCTGCCAACGTGATCGTCATCGCGATCACCGCGAAACCGATTTCCTTGCTGCCGATGAGGGCCGCCTTGAACGGCTTCATGCCCTCCTCGATGTGGCGGTGCACGTTCTCCAGCACCACGATGGCGTCGTCCACCACCAGGCCGATCGACAGCACAACGCCGAGAAGAGTCAGCGTGTTGATCGAGAAACCCAGCGCCTTGAGGAAGGTGAAGTGGCCGATGATAGAGATCGGAATCGTGACCGCGGGAATGAGCGTGGCACGGACCTCCCGCAGGAAGAAGAAAATCACCAGCACGACGAGCACGAGCGCCACGAAGATGGTCTCGAACACGGAGTGGATCGAGGCCTCGATGAACTTGGACGTGTCTACCGCCACCCAGAGCTTCATGCCCGGCGCCAGCGACTCCCGCAGCTTCGGCAGCAGCGCTTTGGCGGAGTTGGCCACCTCCAGCGTATTGGCAGTCGACTGCTTCACCACGCCCAGCCCGAGCGCTTCCTCACCCTTGACTCGGACGATCTTGCGATTCTCGTAGGGTCCCGGGGCGGCGCGGCCGACATCGCGCAGGCGAATGGGATAGCCGTTCACCTCCTTGATGACCATGTTGTTGAATTCTTCCGGCGAGCGCAGATCGGTGCGCGCC
>DASPUW010000163.1:0-3955 GCA_035622675.1 Burkholderiales bacterium
CTGCTGCGCCAGGTAGCCTTCGTAGTATCCGAGCAGGCCGAACGGAGGATCGGTAAACCAGATCGATCCGTCCGACTTCACCACGACGTCGTTCGGGGAGTTGAGCTGCTTACCCTGAAAGCGGTCCGCAATCACCGAGACTGAGCCGTCGTACTCGGTGCGCGTAACGCGCCGCGCGCCGTGCTCGCACGTAACGAGCCGCCCTTGCCGGTCGCGCGTGTTGCCGTTCGCGAAGTTGGACGGTTTGCGGAACACGCTGACAGCGCCGGTTTCCTCCTCCCACTTCATCATGCGGTTGTTCGGGATGTCGCTCCACAGCAGGTAGCGCCCGTCGCCGAACCAGACCGGACCCTCGGACCAGCGGAAGCCGTGCGCGATGCGCTCCACCGATGCGAGATTGAGTCGATACTTGGCAAAACCCTCATCCAGCACCTGCACCGCCGGATCCGGATAGCGCTGGCTGGGCTGCCAGGAGACTGGCTCCATCTGCCGCTGCTCCAGGGTATCGACGCCTACCTCACCACGTTGCGCACGTCGAGCGTGTTGCCGGTGATGTCGTCGATCTGCACCCGAACGTGGACCCCACTGTGCAACGCGTTGGTCATGACCGTCCACACCACGACGGAATCGGCTTCGTCGCGCGATGCTCCCGCCGATACCGGTTCGCTCCAGCGCAGCCCGGCGCTCTCGGTCGCCACCTGCGCGAGGCCGATCGCTTCCTCTCTCGAGAGATAGGTCACCACGGGCGCTTCGACGCGCCGCACGCGCCTGCGATTGTCGCCAAACAGCTTCATGTTGAGCTCCCTGCGCACGGCCCCGGGCAGGCTTTCAGATCGAAGCCGTTATCAGGGCGGGACGGGGATGGTAAACCAAACCCGGCGCCATGTCGCCCGGCGCCGGATCCCTGTCATTCCGGAGACCGCGCGGGCGGGAACCCGGAATCCAGATTTGAATGTGCCTAAATCGAGGCGCGTTTCTGGATTCCGGATCGCCCTGCGGGCGTCCGGAATGACGCTCGTCAGCCCTGCGGAATCAATTCCCGATCACCTCGCCGAAGCGCACCCACTGTCTGCCGTCGAAGCGCTGCAGCTGAACCCGGCGGATGACGTGATAATCGATCGGCCCGGCCACAAGCCAGACGCAGCGCGTGAGCATGCGACCTTCCCGCCTCGGCTACTGACCGGCTTCGATCACGCGCTTGAGGTTCTCGAGACCGGCTTTGTAGAGGCCGCTGTACAAATCCGCGAGTGATTTGTCGTCCTGGCCGGGCGGCGGCGGATCAACCGCGTAGGCCAGCCGCTTGAGGTGCGCGCTCCACTCGACGACGCTGGTGCCGTTGCCGCCGTCCTTGACTTGCAGCACGGGAAAGTAGTCGCTCGCCATCACCGCGCCGTCCACGTAGGTGTAGGCGAAGCGCATGTTGTGCGGATCGTACTCGAGCAGGCGCTCGCTGACCTTGGTGCCGTTGCGCCGCGTGACGAGCCGGATGCAGCCCACTTCGTTGTTGGTGCCGGCCACGATCTGACTCGCCTCGACGAACGACAACCAGCGCGCCAGGCCGTTGAAGTCGCCCAGCACCTCCCACACTGCGTCGGGCGGGGCGTTGATCTTGATCGATTGACGGACCGAGATGTCGTTGGCGTCAGCGTTGCACAGCTGAGGCACCAGCGACACGAGCGCCGCCATGGATGCGGCAAGAATGGCTCTCATGCTCTCCTCCCTGTTTAAGGTCTTGTCATTCCGGCGCAAGCCGGAATCCAATCGCGCAGCGCGGTTGCCAGGAAGCGCAACCTGCGGTGTTACGTCCCGATTACGCTACGCGGCATCCGGGCTACACTTCGCCCAGGAGAGCGTATAACGGCGCGCACCAAACGGCAAGCGACGGAGAACCGTGTCTACAGAGATCAATCCCTACGCCGCACCGAAGGCGGTGGTGGAGGATGTCAGCGTCAGCGCCAACCCGGAGGCGGAAGCGCTCCGCCGCGAGCACATCAAGCACGAAGCGTCGATCCGGTCCATCGGACTCCTCTACTACATAGCGGCGCTCGTCATGGCCGGCGGCGCTGCGGCCAGTGCGGTCCAGCTGGCAACGAAACAGCCGGATCTGAAAGCAGCGCTCAGTCTCGTCGCGGCAGGTCTGCTGACGATCGGATTCTTCGTGATAGGTCGCGCATTGCGCGCGCTGCAGCCGAGGGTGCGAATTCCGACCGCCATCCTCGCGGGCCTGGGCCTGTTGAGCTTCCCGATCGGGACTCTGATCAACGGCTACATTCTCTACCTCGTGCTGTCGAAGAAAGGGCGGTTCATCCTGTCTCCGGAGTACGCCGCGATCGTCGCCGCCACTCCGCACATCAGGTACCGCACGTCGATCGTGGTGTGGGCCATCCTCGCACTGCTAATCGCTCTCGCCGCGTTCGCGATCCTGGTCCCGAGATTCCTCCGCTGAGGACGCGTGCGATTCTAGAACCTAGTGATTGTCCCTCGGCACGCCCTTCGCCGCGATGCGCTGATACTTCACGGCCGGTTTCAGCACCATGCCCGCGGAGAGCTCGTCCACCATAGCGCGCTGGATCTCCTGCCAGGGCGTCTGGTTCGCGGGGTACTTGTAGCCGCCCTGCCGCTTGAGCGCCGCGCGCCGCCGCTCGTACTCCGCCTTGCTGATGAGGATGTTGGCCGTGCGCTTGTTCAAGTCGATGCGCACGCGATCGCCGGTCTTCAGGATCGCGAGGCCGCCGCCGGTCGCCGCCTCCGGTGACGCGTTCAAAATCGACGGCGAGCCCGAGGTGCCCGACTGCCTGCCATCGCCGATGCAGGGCAGCTCGGTCACTCCGCGCTTGATGAGCGCGGCCGGGGGTTGCATGTTCACCACTTCGGCGCCGCCCGGATAACCCACCGGCCCCGCACCGCGAATGAACAGCAGCGAGGTCTCGTCGATCTTCAGGCTGGGATCGTCGATGCGGTGGTGATAGTCCTCCGGCCCGTCGAACACGATGGCCCGGCCTTCGAACGCATTGCGGTCCTTCGGATTCGACAGGTAGCGCTTGCGGAAGGCCTCGGAGATCACGCTCGTCTTCATGATGGCGCTGTCGAATAGATTGCCCTTCAGGTTCAGGAATCCGGCCTTCTTCTTGAGCGGGCTCTTGTAGGAATAGATCACATCGAAGTCCAGAACCGGGCGGTCCTTGCAGTTCTCGCCGATCGTCCTGCCATTGACGGTAAGTGCGTCGCGGTGGATCTTGCGCGCTTTCATGAGCTCGTTGATCACCGCCGGGACACCCCCTGCGCGGTGGTATTCCTCGCCCAGGTACTTACCCGCGGGCTGCAGGTTAACGAGCAGCGGGATGTCGTAGCCGATCTTTTCCCAGTCGTCGTTATTGAGCTTCACGCCGACGTGGCGCGCGATGGCATTGAAGTGGATCGGTGCGTTCGTCGAGCCGCCGATCGCCGAGTTCACGACGATGACGTTCTCGAATGCTTCCCGCGTCATGATCTTCGACGGGCGCAAATCCTCCCACACCATTTCGACGATTCGCTTGCCGGTTTCGTAAGCCACCTGGGCGCGCTCCTTGTGCGGAGCCGGGATGGCAGCGCTGCCGGGCAATGACATGCCAAGCGCTTCCGCCAGCGAGTTCATGGTCGATGCCGTCCCCATGGTGTTGCAGTGGCCCGGCGAGGGCGCGGACGAAGCGACGAGCTCGATGAACTGCTCGCGGTTGATCTCGCCCGCGGCCAGCATCTGGCGCGCTTTCCATACGATCGTTCCCGAGCCGGTGCGCTCACCGCGGAACCAGCCGTTCAGCATCGGGCCGCCCGAGAGCACGATGGCCGGAAGGTCGACGGTCGCCGCCGCCATGAGCTGCGACGGCGTCGTCTTGTCGCAGCCGGTGGTCAGCACCACGCCATCGATGAAATAGCCGTGCAGGATCTCGACCAGCCCCAGATAGGCGAGATTGCG
>DASPUW010000164.1:0-9675 GCA_035622675.1 Burkholderiales bacterium
AGCCGGCCCACCAGGCCAGTCATGAACAGCAGCGGAATGAACACCGCCACCAAAGACAGGGTGAGGGAGATGACGGTAAAGCCGATCTCTCGAGCGCCCTTGAACGCAGCCTGCAGCGGGGGGTCGCCGCCTTCGATGTGGCGCACGATGTTTTCGATCATGACGATGGCGTCGTCGATCACGAAGCCGGTCCCGATGGTGAGCGCCATCAAAGAGAGGTTGTCGAGGCTGTAGCCGCACAGACGCATGACCCCGAACGTCGCCACCAGCGACAGGGGCAAGGCGACGCCGGCAATGATGGTGGCGCGGAACGTGCGCAGGAATACCAGCACGACGCCGACCACCAGCACCACGCTCAAGACCAGCGTGAACTGCACGTCGCGCACTGAGGTCTGGATGGTGCCGGTGCGGTCGCTGACGATCGCGAGCGTGATTCCAGCTGGAATGGCGCGCTGCAGGCGGGGCAGCTCTCGGTGCACGCGGGCCACTGTCTGCACGATGTTCGCGCCTGGCTGGCGCTGAACGTCGATCAGGATGGCGGGCTTGTTGCGCCACCAGCTCGCCACCTTCGCATTCTCGACGCCATCGACAACCTGCGCGACGTCCGACAATCGCACGGGCGCATTGTTGCGGTAGGCGACGACCACTGATCGATACGCGTCCGCGCCCGGCAACTGGTCGTCCGCCGAAATGGTGAAGGATTGCTGCGAGCCGTTCAGCGAGCCCTTCGGCCCTGCGACGTTGGCGCCGATGATCGCGGTGCGAAGGTCTTCCAGCCCAAGCCCATAACCGGCGAGGCGCGTCATGTCGGCCTGGATGCGCACTGCGGGCCGGATGCCGCCTTCGACGCCCACGTGGCCAACGCCAGACACCTCGCTCAGCCGCTGCGCCAGCAGCGTGTCGGCGAGATCGCTGATACGGGGGAGCGGCACCGTGTCGGAGGTGAGCGCCAAGGTCAGGATCGGCGTGTCGGCCGGATTGACCTTGGCGTAGGTGGGTGGATAAGGCAGATTCTTGGGCAGCGCGCCGGCCGCTGCGTTGATCGCCGCCTGCACGTCCTGCGCTGCGGCGTCGATGTTGCGATCGAGCTCGAACTGCAGCGTGATCTGGCTCACGCCGAACGAGCTCGTCGAGGTCATCGTCTGCAGCGCCGCGATCTGTCCGAGCTGGCGCTCGAGCGCGGCGGTCACGAGCGACTCCATCGTGTCGGCGCTGGCGCCGGGGAGCTGCGTCGTGACCTGAATGGTCGGGAAGTCGACCTGAGGCAGCGCCGAGATCGGCAGGCCGCTGTAGCCGAGCGCTCCGGCAAGCAGCACCGCCAGCGCCAGCAGACAAGTAGCGATCGGGCGCCGGATGAACGGCGCCGAGACGCTCATTGCGCCGCGTCCTCTCCGCGCACGGCCCCGCCCGGCTTGCCGACCCGCACCGCCTTGCCGTCCGAAAGCCGCGCGAAGCCGGTCGTGACGACCTGCTCGCCGGAATCGAGGCCGTCCCCGATAACCGTCTCGCTGTCGCCCTGCTGCGCGACAGTCACGTTTCGCAGAGCAGCCTTGCTATCCGCGCTGACCACGTAGACGAACGTACCGTTGGGACCTTGTTGAACCGCCGCCGCGGGCACGACGACGGCGTCGTGCAGCTTGTCGACTAGCAGCCTCACGTTGACGAACTGGCCGGGCCAGAGCTGGAGGTTCGCGTTGGGGAACGTCGCTTTGATGCGGATAGTGCCGGTGGTCTGATCGACTTGGTTGTCGACCACAGTCAACGTGCCGCGATCGCGCGCGCTGTGGTGATCGTCCGCGAGCGCTTCCACCGCTGGCGCACCGTGAGACGTGGCGCGGTTCACGCGCGCCAGCGTCTGCTGCGGGAGGGTGAAGATGACGGAGATCGGGCGCAGCTGAGTGATCACGACGATGCCGTTCGTATCGGCGCTGTGCACGATGTTGCCCTGGTCCACCTGCCGGATGCCGGTGCGGCCGTCGAGCGGAGACACGATCGTCGTAAAGCCGAGCTGAGCCCGCGTCATGTCGATCGCGGCCTGGTCCTGCTTGATCTGCGCCTCGAGCTGGGCCACCAGCGCGCGCTGGGTGTCAGCCTGCTGCTTCGGCCCGGAATCTCTCTCGACCAGGTAGACGTAGCGCTCCAGATCGACGCGCGCGTTGGCGAGCTGCGTTTCGTCGAGCGCCTTCTTCGCCAGCGCCTGCTCGAGCTGCGCCTGGTAGGTGGCCGGGTCGATCTGCGCGAGGAGTTCGCCTTTCCTGACGTCCTGCCCCTCGCGGAAAGCGACCTTGACCAGCTGCCCGTCGACCTGCGAGTGCACGGTGACGGTATTGAACGCCTGGACCGTGCCTACGCCTTCGAGATAGATCGGCACGTCGGCGATGTGCGCTGCGGCCGCCACCACCGGCAGCGCGCCTTCCTCCGCGCCGCGGCTACGGCCGTGGCGGCTCTGCTGCGCAAGCGCCATGACGACCGTCGCGCCGGCGACGATCGCGATCAGGCCAAAAATCAACAGGCGCCGCATCGATGGCATGGCTGGAGAGCTCGAAAACGTACGATTACATCAGGTCCATGTAAGCGCACCATTGCACGTTACACAGCGTAACGATGGGGCGGCCTACGCAGGACTTACGGGTGTATCCCCGCGGCGCGAAGCGCGGCGAGTTACTTCGACTGCAGCTCGGCGCTCTCACCCAGCCACGGTTTCGCGTTCCTGGACAGCCATTCTGACGCGATCGGATCGCTCTTCATCATTTCATCCAAGAAAGCGGTGGTGACGCTTTGAACCTGCGCGATCTGCTTCGCGTACTGCAAGGAGGCTCCAGGAGATGGCGGCACGCCCCCGGCCCGGTTCCGATGAGCTGTTTCAGCGGCAGCGTCTTCGGCCATGACGGCGTCCGGCTCCGCACCGTTGTCCACGACCGGCTGCGGGCCTGTGTACTTCCCCTTGGCCGGCCCCGACCATGTGGCCGCACCGGCCAGCAGCGAGTGAGGCGCCTGGAAGAGCAGGAGTAGATATTTCTGTCCCGCCGGCATGTACTGGTAAGGCGCACGGCGCACGCCAGCGGAGGTGACCAGCCCATACGCGTCGGTGTCCTGCGTGCTGGTGACGGCGAGGACCGGCAGTCGGATCGATCGGAAATTGCTCTCCATGCCCATTCCCGAGAAATCCGCGTACGGGCTGAGCGCGACTACGCACTTCACGCTTTCGGCGGCTGGCACGGATTCCACGCCCGCGACGCTTTCGCCGGCGACCATCATGGCGGTTTGCGCACCGAGGTCGTAGCCGACGATGGCGACCCGCGTCATGTCGATGCGCGCCATCACGCTGCCTCCGGCGTTGTGCTGCCGGCGCCAGGCTTCGTCTAACAGCGCACGGGCGAACTGGGTGCGCGACGAGAGCGATGGCACGCCGAAGGCGTCCTGGGCGATGTCTCGAAACTCTCCGCTGCGGGCGCGGCTCGAGGACCAGACCGCTGCGCCGTACTTGCTCGGCTGTGCAGACAGAACCGCATAGCCGGCCTGTGCCCACGACTGGCGCCAGGCCAGACCTGCCTCGGACGATTCGCCGAGGCCTGGGAGGTACACCACGAGCGGAAAGCTGCCGGTCTGGGCTGGCAGCAGCAGGGCGATGTCGACCGATTCGGACTCGATCGTCCACGTTTCACGCGCCGCCGTCGTCGGGAAGTGGCGCTCGAGCGCATAACCGTGATCTGCGTAAGCCTTAGCCGCGCCCGTGTCGTACTTTTCAGCAGGCTTACTCGCACAGCCGGCTGCCGCGCCGCAGACAAGACCTGCGGCCAGCAGCGAGCCAGCCAAGCGAAGGTGCGGACGGTGTCCGCATGCAACCGGGAGAATGGACGCGCTTCCTGTGAGATAGATGCTGGCGACCCGACGGCCAGAATCTCATCACGAGGAATGCGCTACGTCAATCGCGCGCCCGTCAGGTTCCGTAACGCACGCGCGTCTGCAGCGTCCTGAGCGCGGCCAATGCGCTGTAGCACGCGAGTAGCGCTGTCTTGGGATTCTCCGCAGAAGGGACGTTCTCGAGCTTGATGCTGATGTTTCCAGTCTTGCCGCGGACTTCGATGTAATGGGTGTTGTGCACGAGCTTCGGGTCGGCAACCGCGCGCAAGCGTGTCCGATCCAGCCCGATGCCGGCCAAAGACAGCACCGCCGCGATGTTGACGTTGGCGGGGAAGTGAGGCACACCGGCTCGCGCAGGGCCGTCGTAGAGCGTCGTCGGGCCGCCGAGATGGTCGATATCGATGCCCAAGCGCTCGACGTAGGGGATGCCCTTCCATGCGGCCGCAGGCTTCGTCACGACGATGGTGACCTCCTCGACGCCGGCGATGCAGGCCGCTTTGAGCGCGTCGAGGCCGCCGATGCCGCCAGAGGGTACATAGAGCAAGCCCCCGTGCTGCGTTGCGATAGCCCCAAGCGTCTCGCGCAGAGCATCGTCGGCGAGTGCCCCACCCGACAGCACGATGAGCGTCAGGCCCGCGCTCAGAATGGGAGGGCCGAACGTGCGCACCGCCTCGTGCGACGCCGCCTCCACCACCACTTCGGGCCCGCGCGTGAGCAACTGGCTAACGCCGGTTACGAACGGCACGCGAAACTCAGCGGCGAGCTCGCTGCCCTTCGACGCATGGCTGCGCCCGACGATGGCCACCACTTCGCCTTCGCCGATCTCGCCGGTTCGAATGTGGTGGAGCAGAAGGCGCGCGATGGTGCCGCCGCCGATGATTCCGACGCGCATGATCTGTGTTCCCCTCGCGCCGATTTTGCCACAACGGCCACTGGCCCTGACGATGCACAGAAGCCCTTGTCGCCGGTGGGGCGGCGGGCTACGCTCCTGCATCCGCACGATCGGGCAAGTGCATCGCAATGAAGTGCTCGCGTTGCAATCACGAGAATGCCGCCAACCAGAAGTTCTGTGGCGACTGCGGCGCGCGGCTGTCGGCGACGTGCCCTGCCTGCGGCACGGCCAGCGCACCCGACCAGAAGTTCTGCGGGGAGTGCGGGGCACGGCTGACCGAAGCAGCCTCTTCGCCCAGATTCGTCTCTCCCCAGTCGTATACGCCCAAGCATCTGGCCGACCGGATTCTCCATTCCAAGGAGGCGCTCGAGGGTGAGCGCAAGCAGGTCACGGTGCTGTTCGCGGACCTCAAGGGCTCGATGGAGCTCATCTCGGAGCGCGATCCCGAGGAGGCCCGGAAGATCCTCGACCCGGTGCTGGAACGAATGATGGAAGCGGTGCACCGCTATGAGGGCACCGTCAACCAGGTGATGGGCGACGGCGTCATGGCGCTGTTCGGTGCTCCGCTCGCGCTCGAAGACCACGCCGTGCGCGCCTGCTACGCCGCGCTCGCCATGCAGGAAGCGGTGAAGCAATACTCCGAGCGGACGCGAGCCGCCGAGGGGATCGAAGTTCAGATCCGCGCCGGCCTGAATTCGGGCGAGGTCGTCGTCCGCGCCATCGGCAACGATCTGCACATGGACTACTCGGCCATCGGGCAGACGACGCACCTCGCTGCACGGATGGAGCAACTGGCCCTCGCCGGGACCATTCGAATCACCAGCGAAACGCTCCGGCTTGCGGAAGGCTTCGTACAGGTCAAACCGCTCGGCGCGGTCCCGGTGAAAGGACTGGCAGGGCCAATCGAAGTATTCGAGCTGACCGGCGCGGCGGCTTCGCGCACCCGCATGCAGGCGATGGCCGCGCGCGGGCTCACCCGCTTCGTTGGCCGGCAGGTGGAGATGGATGCATTGTCGCGTGCCCTGCGGCAGGCGGCTGGCGGCAGCGGGCAGCTGGTCGCGGTGGTGGGCGAACCGGGCGTCGGCAAGTCACGGCTTTACTGGGAATTCACGCGCTCGCACCGGACGCAGGGCTGGATGCTTCTGGAGAGCGGATCGGTGTCGTATGGCAAGGCCAACACGTACGAACCGCTCATCGACCTGCTCAAGACGTATTTTCAGATCGAGAACCGGGATGACATGCGCAAGATGCGGGAGAAGGTCACGGGCCGCGCCCTGAGCCTCGACCGCGCGCTGGAAGCAGACTTGTCGCCGCTGTTGTCGCTGCTTAACGTGACCGTCGACGATGCGCTGTGGGCCGCGCTCGACCCCCCTCAGCGGCGGCTCCGCATTTTGGAAGCCTGCAAGCGGCTTCTGCTGCGCGAAAGCCAGGTGCAGCCGTTGCTGCTGGTGCTCGAGGATCTGCACTGGCTCGACTCCGAGACGCAGGCTTTTCTCAACAGCCTGGTGGACAGCCTTCCCTCGGCGCGCGTGCTGCTGATGGTGAACTACCGCCCGGAGTACCAGCATGACTGGTCGCGGAAGACCTTCTATACGCAGCTTCGAGTCGATCCGCTCCCGCAGGAAAGCGCGGAGGAACTGCTCGGGTCGCTGGTCGGCTCGGATCCGGCGCTCGCCCCGGTGAAACAGCTCCTGTTACGCCAGACCGAGCGCAACCCGTTTTTCCTGGAAGAGAGCGTGCGCACGCTCGTTGAGAGCGGCGCGCTGGCTGGAACATCCGGCGCCTACCGATTGACACGTCCGCTCGACAACGTTCGAGTGCCGAGCACCGTTCAAGCCGTTCTTGCCGCGCGTATCGACCGTCTGGGCGTGGACGACAAGCGCTTGCTCCAGACGGCGGCGGTGATCGGCAAAGACGTGCCGCTCGCGATCCTTCAGGCCGTCTCTGACTTGCCCGAGAGGGTACTGAGAGAAGGGCTCGGCCATCTGCAGTCCGCCGAGTTCGTGTACGAAGCACGGCTGTTTCCGGATCCCGAATACACATTCAAGCATGCTCTGACGCACGAAGTCGCGTACGCGAATCTGCTGCAAGAGCAGCGACGCGGTCTGCACGCGAAGATCGTCGTTGCCATCGAGGCGACATACCCGGGACGCCTGGAGGAGCACGTCGAACAGCTCGGACATCACGCGCTCCGCGGCGAGCTGTGGGAGCGTGCGGCCGAGTACATGCGGCAGGCAGGGGAGAAGGCTGCTGCGCGCTCCGCCCTGCGCGCCGCTGCCGCGTTCTTCGAACAGGCTCTCGACGCCTTGACGCACATGCCGAAGACACGCGAGACGATCGTGCTAGCGATCGACCTGCGCTTCAGGTTGCGCACGGTGCTCGCCCCGCTGGGTGAATTCGAGCGCATCTTCGCGCGTTTGTCCGAAGCACAATCCCTAGCTCAGGGAATCGAGGACGAGGATCGCCTGGGCTGGGTATCGTGCTATCTGACCCACTACTACACGCTGTCGAGAAGTCCTGAAAGCGGCGTACAGCACGGGAATCGCGCGATCTTGATCGCAGAGGTGCTAGGCGATTTTCCTCTCCTCGTTGCGTCTCGACTGTTCACCGCGGCTGCCTACGCCGGTCTCGCCGAGTATGCAGCGGCGCGCGACGCGCTGATCAAGAACATCGACGAGATCCCTCGCGAACGCGAAAGGGAGCACTTTCGTGTCGCGGGACCTGTTGCCGCATGGAGCCGGAACACGCTCGTCTCGTGTCTGGCTGAGCAGGGGGACTTCGCGGAGGGCCTATCTCAAGGCAAGGAGGCACTGCGCATTTCGCTGGAGGCCAACTTCTCTTATACGCTCGCGGGTTCATATTACTTTCTCGGCTACTTGCAGTTGCATCGGGGTGATCTCGGCAACGCCATCGATATGCTGGAACGCGGCTTTGAGTTGTGCCGGACTCGGGATCTCCCTTGGCAACTTCCGCAGATCAGCGTTGCTCTGGGCTGCGCCTATGCCGTCAGCGGGCGCGTCAACGATGCCAGAGCCCTTCTACCGCAGATCGCGGGCGGGGTATCAGGACTTGGCGCTCCGTCGAACATCAGTTGGCTTGGCAATCTTCGTCTCCTGACCGTGGGTCCCGAAGAGGCCATCGCCGAATCCACGCGTACCTTGGAAGCATCGCGTCGCTCGAAGGAAAGAGCAGTCGAGGCATGGACGCTCCACTTGAACGGAAACATCGAGATGGCGAGGCCAAACGGCGATCGCATCGCGGCAGAGCAAGCGTTCCGCGACTCGCTAGCGCTGGCGCTGGCACATGGCATGCGCCCTCTCGTAGCTCATTGTCACCTGGGGCTCGGCAAGTTGTTCACAGGCACGGGCGAGAAGGCCAAAGCTCGGGACCATCTCGGTATGGCCGCTGCGATGATGCGGAAGATGGAGATGGGGATTTGGCTCGAGCAGGCCGAAACGGCGCTGGCCCAATCGAATCACTAAGCCCGGCAGCTTGAGTCGGGCGCGGAGGACAGGCATTATCGGCATCGGGCGGCGTTCCCGCCCCGCAAGAGAAAAATATTCAATCCAACAACAGATCGACCCAGGAGTGAGGAGATGCTGCATCGCCCATCCGTAGTTTCACGCACGCTCGCCGCGGCCGTCCTGGCCTCCAGCTTCGCCGCGTTGCCGCAAGCCTACGCACAGCACAAGGAAGTGAAGATCGGCGTCATCTACGACTACACCGGCCCGTTCGCCGCGGGGGGCTCGCAGGCCTCTGCGCTGGGCACCAAGATCGCCATCGACATGATCAACGAGAAAGGCGGCGTCGAAGGCTACAAGATCGTTCCGATCTACGCCGACGCTCAGTCCAAAGCCGAGGTCGCGATCAACGAGGCCACGCGCCTGCTCGATCAGGAGAAAGCGAATCTGGTGATGGGCTTGTACTCGAGCGCGCAGTGCGTTCCGCTCGCGCAGAAAGTGGACGCGGCGAAGGAATTCATGTGGGCCAACGTGTGCACTTCGTCGAGCGTGTTCAAGGGTAAGAACCTGCGCTACGTGTTCCGGCCACAGGTGCACTCCGACCAGTTCGGGGCCGCCTCGTGCACGTTCCTCAACGAGAACGCCAAGGCCAAGCTGAACAAGGAGCCGAAGGATCTGAAGATCGCGATCATCTACGAGGACGGGCCCTACGGCACTGGGGTGGCCAGCGCAAACGAGGAGACTTGCAAGAAGTTCGGCATGCAGATCGTGCTGAAGGAAGGCTACACTGCGACGGCGCCCGATTTGTCGAGCCTGGTGACAAAGCTGCGCCGTGCCCGCCCGGACATCATCCTGCATGCCGGCTACAACCCCGACATCACGCTGTTCTGGCGCCAAGCGCGCGAACAGGGCCTCAAGTGGGCGGCGCTGTTCGGGCACGGCGCGGGCTACAGCCAGTACGACAAGCTGCGCGAAGCGTTCGGCAAGGACTCGGAGTTCATCTACACGGTCGATCCGGTTCCGGCGCAGCTGCTCGACCCCAAGACGCTCGCGCCGGGCTTGAGCCAGCTCACGCAGGAAATGGTGAAACGCTACAAGGCCGAGACGAAGGCCGATGCGGTGCCGCCGCACGTGTCGATGGGCTTCAACCAGACCTGGATCTTTCTCACCGACGTGCTGCCGCGCGCGATCAAGAAATACGGCGGCACGGATCCGGAAGCGTTGCGCAAGGCCGCCAACGACACCGACATTCCGGACGGCGGCACGATCCAGGGCTACGGCGTGAAGTTCTTCCCGCCCGGCAGCGAGATGGCGGGGCAGAACGAGCGCTGCTCGCCGGTGGTGATGCAATACATCAACGGCAAGACGGAAGTGGTGTGGCCCGCGCGGCTGCGGACGGCCGATGCGGTTCTGCCGTGGCCGAAGACGCACAGCTACTCCAACCAGTAGCGCGCTCTT
>DASPUW010000165.1:0-2485 GCA_035622675.1 Burkholderiales bacterium
GCCGCTGCGCAGCTTGCGCAGCACCTGCCGGGACACGCCCGGCCGGGCAAACGACAAGGCATCACCCGATTCCAGCTCGAGGTCTGCTTCGCCGGGATCACTGACGCTGTCCTGGAGGACGCGGCGGTCGTCTTCCAGACGCTGAAGAGGAAGCGGAGCGCGCGCCTTCGGCGAGTGCACGACGCGCCCCCGGTCGGGGAGCGGCTGCACGTCTTGGACAGCGTCGAGGAACTCGCGGGCTGGGTCGGGCGCAGTCTCGTATCTGCCGCGGCGCCTCGTCATCTCGGCTCCATGATCATCTAAGCGAATCCAGGTACTTCTCCGCGTCGAGCGCCGCCATGCAGCCGCTGCCGGCGCTGGTGACGGCTTGCCGATAGACGTGGTCCTGGACGTCGCCCGCAGCGAACACGCCCGCGATGCTGGTCGCGGTTGCGTTCCCCTCCCGGCCGCCGCGCGTGACAATGTAGCCGTTTTCCATCTCGAGCTGCCCTTCGAAGAGCTGTGTGTTCGGGATGTGTCCGATCGCCACGAACAGGCCGTGCACGCGGATTTCACGCATGGCGTCGCCGTCGGTCTTCTTGATGCGGACACCCGTCACACCGTTGGCGTCGCCCAGGACCTCGTCGAGCGTGTGGTTCCATTCGACCCGCACGTTGCCGCTCGCGGTCTTGTCCAGCAGGCGGTTGGCCAAAATCTTCTCGGCGCGGAACTTGTCGCGGCGATGGACGACGGTCACGCTGCGCGCGATGTTCGACAGGTACAGCGCCTCCTCCACAGCGGTGTTACCTCCGCCGACCACCGCTACATCCTGGCCGCGAAAGAAGAAGCCATCGCACGTGGCGCAGGCGGATACGCCCTTGCCCATGAACTTCTGCTCCGACGGAATACCGAGGTACTTGGCAGACGCTCCAGTCGCGATCACGAGCGCGTCGCAGGTATAGGTCGCCAGATCGCCCTTCAGCGTCAACGGCCGGCTACGCAAGTCGGTGCTGTGGATGTGATCGAAGATGATCTCGGTGTCGAAGCGCTCGGCGTGTTTGCGGAAACGCTCCATGAGCTCGGGACCCTGAATCCCCGCGTCGTCGGCGGGCCAGTTGTCGACGTCGGTAGTCGTCATCAGCTGCCCGCCTTGAGCGATGCCCGTGATCAGCACGGGGGCGAGATTGGCCCGTGCGGCGTAGACCGCGGCAGTGTAGCCAGCCGGGCCGGAACCGAGAATCAGCAGCCGCGCATGCTTGGTATTGGTCATGACTCCCAGAAGGTCGAGGGCGTTGGAAAACAGAAATCTAGCAGTTGAGGCGCAGGCGTGTCGAGGCGCCAAGCCCGCATCGCGCCGGCGCGGCAGCCCCTGCAGGGTTTTGATTCACCGATAGTCTGCTCGCGCGTCCGAGGTTGTCCCCGATCCGGGTCGTATAATGCGGCATGCTTCCGATGCATTTTCCCGACAATGTTCTTCCGATCCAGTGCTGACGCGGTGAAGCGCAAGCCATGGCCTCCGCGCTTGGCGGCCCTGGCGCGGGAGGCGTGGTGGCTGGTGCTGCTGCTCGGCGCGCTCTATCTCGCCCTTGTCCTGGTCACCTATGACAAATCCGACCCGGGCTGGTCGCTCAGCACGGGCGGCGAGCACGTCCACAACGCGGGGGGACAGTTTGGCGCCCGTCTGGCCGACGTGCTCCTGTATTTGTTCGGGTTGTCGGCGTACTGGTGCATCGTGCTTCTGCTCTTCGCGATCCTGTGGGGTTATCGGCGATTGGATGCTCGCGTGCCCGGCGATCGCCGTTCTCTTGTGGTCGCGGGCCTGGGCTTTTTGTCGCTGCTGCTCGCGAGCGCGAGCCTGGAGGCGATGCGACTGCATGCCTTGCACGCGCAACTGCCGCTTACGCCGGGCGGCGTGCTCGGCAAGAGCATAGCCCACTTGTTCTCGCGTTGGTTCGGTCCCACCGGCGGCGCCCTGACCTTGTTGTTCATCGGCGGCATCGGGTTGTCGCTGTTCAGCGGTTTGTCCTGGCTCGACGTGTCGGAGAAGCTGGGCGAGTGGATCGAGCGCGGCTGGTCGGCTGCGCTCGCGCGCTGGGACGCGGCGCGCGACCGCAAACTGGGCGAGCGGGCAGCTTACCGCCGCGAAGAGATGGTGGAGGAGGACAAACGCAAGCTCGACGAGCACGAGCCCCTCCGTATTGAGCAGGTTCAGCTGGAGATCCCCAGATCGGCGCGTGTCGCGCGCGAGAAACAGAAGCCCCTGTTCGAAGACTTGCCCGATTCGCCGCTGCCGCCGCTGCACCTGCTGGAAGAATCCAGAGGGGACGTCCAGATCCTTTCCGCGGACACGTTGGAGTACACCTCACGGTTGATCGAAAAGAAGCTGCTCGACTTTGGCATCGAGGTGAGGGTGGTTGCTGCCCAGCCCGGCCCAGTCATCACGCGCTACGAGATCGAGCCGGCGGTGGGCGTGAAAGGCAGCCAGATCGTCAACCTGGTGAAGGAT
>DASPUW010000166.1:0-2309 GCA_035622675.1 Burkholderiales bacterium
CTGCCGTACATCAAGGGCGTCAGGGTGGCCGCAGGAACGGATTTGCTACAATGCGCTGCCGTTTACCGCTCGGCCAAGGGGCTGCTTCTGGACGCCTTCGACGAGCGCGCTCATGGCGGCACCGGGCGCTCCTTCGACTGGGGGCTGATCCCGCGCGAGCTGCCGCTGCCGGTGGTGCTCGCAGGCGGCCTCACCGCCGCCAACGTCGGCGATGCGATCCGGGCGGTGCGTCCGTGGGCAGTCGACGTGAGCAGCGGCGTCGAGCGGGAAAAAGGCATCAAGGACGCCGCCAAGATCGCCGCGTTCATGCGAGGAGTGCGCGATGCAGATGTATGACGCGGGACAGATCTACGACCTGCCCGACGGCGCCGGGCACTTCGGTCCCTATGGCGGTGTGTTCGTCGCCGAAACCCTGATCCACGCCCTCGACGAGCTGAAGCGGGAATACCTGCGCGCACGCGGTAACGCGGAATTCCAGGCCGAGTTCGCGTCGGAGCTCAAGCACTACGTCGGCCGCCCGAGCCCGGTCTATCACGCCAAGCGCCTGTCGGAGCATCTGGGGGGCGCGCAGATCTGGCTCAAGCGCGAGGACCTGAACCACACGGGCGCGCACAAGATCAACAACACGATCGGGCAGGGGCTGCTGGCGAAGCGCATGGGCAAGAAGCGCGTCATCGCCGAGACCGGTGCCGGTCAGCACGGTGTCGCTGCGGCCACCGTCGCGGCGCGCTTCGGCATGGAGTGCGTCGTCTACATGGGCTCCGAAGATATCCAGCGGCAGGCCATGAATGTCTACCGCATGAAGCTGCTGGGCGCGAGTGTCGTGCCGGTCGAGAGCGGCTCGAAGACGCTGAAGGATGCGCTCAACGAGGCGATGCGCGACTGGGTCACCAACGTCGAGAGCACCTTCTACATCATCGGCACCGTGGCCGGCCCGCATCCCTATCCGATGATGGTGCGCGACTTCAACGCCATTGTCGGCAAGGAGCTGCGCACGCAGATGCCCGAGGCGATCGGACGCCAGCCGGACGCGATCCTCGCGTGCGTGGGTGGCGGCTCGAACGCAATGGGCGTCTTCTACCACTATATTCAGGATCCGGATGTCGAGCTGATTGGCGTCGAAGCTGCGGGCGAGGGCATCGCCACGGGTCATCACGCCGCGACGCTGTGCGCCGGCCGCCCGGGCGTGTTGCACGGCAACCGCACTTATCTCCTGCAGGATGCGGACGGCCAGATCATCGAAACGCACTCCATCTCGGCCGGGCTCGACTATCCCGGCGTGGGTCCCGAGCACGCGTGGCTCAAGGACAGCGGGCGCGCGGAGTACGTCTCGGCCACGGACCAGGAAGCGCTCGGGGCGTTCCACGCGCTGTGCCGCTTCGAGGGCATCATGCCCGCGCTCGAGTCGAGCCACGCGCTGGCGCACGCGATGAAGATCGCGCCGGGGATGGAGCGCGACCAGGTGCTCGTCGTCAATCTCTCCGGCCGCGGCGACAAGGATATGCATACGGTGGCGAAGCATTCGGGGATCAAGCTGTGAGCGCCCTCACCCCAACCCCTCTCCCGGGGGGAGAGGGGCTTGAGTACCCTCTCCCCCCGGGAGAGGGTGGCGCGCAGCGCCGGGTGAGGGAAGCGCTGACAGTTACGTTTCACTCATTTGCCCTTCACTCATTCACTGAATGATGTCCCGCATCGCCCCCACATTCGCCAAGCTCAAAGCCGCCAAGCGCAAGGCGCTCATCCCCTACTTCACGGCCGGCGATCCAGACCTGGAATCCACCGTCCCGATCATGCACGCGCTGGTGGAGGCGGGCGCCGACATCGTGGAGCTCGGCGTCCCCTTCTCGGATCCGATGGCAGACGGGCCGGTGAATCAGCGCTCGAGCGAACGCGCGCTCAAGCACCACACCAGCCTCAAGCAGGTGATCGAAGCGGTCGCGCGGTTTCGGAAAACGAACAAGGACACTCCGGTTGTGCTGATGGGTTACGGCAATCCGATCGAAGCGATGGGCTACGAGCAGTTCGCGCACTTGGCGCACCAGGCCGGCGTGGACGGTGTCCTGGTGGTGGACTACCCGCCCGAAGAGAGCAAGGACTTGACCGAGGAGCTGCGCGGGCGCGGGCTCGACAGCATCTTCCTGCTCTCGCCCACCACCGAGGAGCAGCGTATGGACAAGGTGGGCCGTGTCGCCAGCGGCTATATTTACTACGTGTCGCTGAAGGGCGTGACGGGAGCCGCGAACCTCGATGTCCAGGAAGTCGGCGCCAAGATCCCGCGCATCCGCTCGCATATCAAGCTGCCGGTCGGC
>DASPUW010000167.1:0-3273 GCA_035622675.1 Burkholderiales bacterium
CGGCTGACGGTTCTCCGGTCGTTCCGAACGCGCTGGTAGCCGATATCGCTGGCGGCGCCTATCCCGCTGTAATGAACATCCTTCTGGCATTGCGTGCCCGCGACCAGAGCGGCCGCGGGTGCAAGCTGGATGTGTCCATGACGGACGGTTTGTTTCCTTTCCTGTACTGGGGCATCGGAAACGGAGTCGCCTGCGGAAAATGGCCCCAACCCGGTGGCGAGTTGTTGTCGGGTGGCAGCGCTCGCTATCAGATCTACCGCACCGCCGATGGGCAGTATCTTGCCGCGGCACCTCTCGAGGATCGGTTCTGGGCCAACTTCTGTGCGGTGATCGAGCTCCCCACAGAGCTGTGCGAAGACCGCAAAGATCCGCGCGCCACGCGCGCCGCGGTGGCGCAGATCGTCGCGCAGCGCAGCGCCGCCGAATGGCTGGCCCGCTTCGAAGGAAAGGACGTGTGCTGCAACGTCGTGCGCACGGTGGAAGAAGCGATGCGTGATCCCCAGTTCGCCGCACGCGCGCTGTTTCGCCGGAGCGTCGTGGCGGGAACCGACGCCCTGCCCGCTGCAGTCGTGCCGATCGACGAGAGCTTCCGCGGCAGCGCCTCCGAGCTACGTTATCCGCCGCTGGGAGAAGCCAACAGTCTGCTGCGCACCTGATCAGCTGCGCCGCGCGTTCGCGCACTGCCGGTCCAGCGCGGGTGTACCATTGGTTGCGGGAATCGATGTTGCTTTTTTGCATTGCGCGCGTTTGTATTGGAGTCCAGGCATGCGGTTCTATCAGCCCTGCCGAGTAGCCCTACTCATCGCAGGGCCGGGGCAAAAAGTTACAGGAGAGATCGTTCGCAATGAGCGGTACATCGTCCAGCGGAGCCGGCGGCGCCGCTGATCGCGATCACGGCGTAATCGCCGAAAGCATCGAGGCTCATCGCGAGTGCGAGGGGCCCTTGCTGCCGGTCCTGCACGCCATTCAGGATCGTCTGGGCTACGTTCCCCGCGAGGCCGTTGCAGTAATTGCGCATGCGCTCAACTTGTCCCGCGCCGACGTGCATGGGGTCATCAGCTTCTATCACGATTTCCGCACCGAGCCAGGCGGGCGGCACGTGATTCGTCTGTGCCAGGCCGAAGCCTGTCAATCCGTCGGCAGTGAGGCACTGGCCAGGCACGCGCGCGCGCGCCTCGGCGTCGATTTTCATCAGACCAGCCCCGACGGCGTTTTCACGCTGGAGCCGGTGTATTGCCTCGGCGGCTGCGCGTGCAGCCCGACCATGATGGTCGACGGCCGCTTGTACGGTCGCGTCACTCCCGAGCGCTTCGACGGTCTGGTCGCGGCGTTGGAGCGAGCCGATTGAACGCAACCGTTTACGTTCCGCGCGATGCCGCCGCACTCGCCGTCGGTGCAGAAGAGGTTGCCCAAGCGATTCAGCGCACCGCCGCGGCGCGGGGGGACGAAGTGCAGCTGGTGCGCAACGGTTCGCGCGGTCTGGTCTGGCTGGAGCCGCTGGTTGAAGTGGCGACGCCCGCGGGGCGCATCGCATACGGTCCGGTCGCACCCGATGACGCTGCGGCGCTGTTCACCGCTGGCTTCTTGAGCGGCGGGGTGCACGCGCTTCGCCTCGGGCTCACCGAGGAGATCCCATATCTCAAACGGCAGGAACGGCTTACTTTCTCGCGGGTCGGCGTCATCGACCCCTTGAGTGTCGCCGACTACGACGCTCATGGTGGCTGGCGCGGGCTGCGCGCCGCCTTGGCAGCGAGCGGCGAGCAGATCGTCGAAGCCGTCGTGCAGTCAGGGCTGCGCGGGCGTGGAGGCGCAGCCTTTCCCGCGGGCATCAAATGGCGCACCGTGCTCAATGCCCCCGGCGAGATCAAGTACGTGGTGTGCAATGCCGACGAAGGCGACTCGGGCACGTTCTCCGACCGAATGATCATGGAGGGCGACCCGTTCGTGCTGATCGAAGGCATGACCATCAGCGCGCTGGCGGTAGGCGCGCAGCGGGGTTACGTCTACCTGCGCTCAGAATACCCCGACGCCGAGCGTACATTTCGGGCGGCTATCGCAGCCGCTGAGAGCGCCGGCTGCCTGGGTGAAGACATTCTGCGAAGCGGGCGTTCATTCCATCTCGAGCTGCGGCGCGGCGCGGGCGCCTACATCTGCGGCGAGGAAACCGCCATGCTCGAGAGCCTGGAGGGCAGGCGCGGCATGGTCCGGTTCAAACCGCCGCTGCCCGCGATCGAAGGCTTGTTCGGCAAGCCGACCATGATCAACAACGTGATCACCTTCGCGTCGGTACCCATTATCCTCGACAAAGGTGCGAAGCACTACGCCGACTTCGGGATGGGACGGTCGCGCGGCACCCTCCCGTTCCAGCTCGCCGGCAACATCAAGCACGGCGGTCTGGTCGAGAAGGCGTTCGGAATCACCCTGCGAGAGCTGCTGTACGACTATGGCGGCGGCTCCGCCACCGGACGACCGATCCGAGCGGTGCAGGTCGGTGGCCCGCTGGGCGCCTATCTACGCGAATCCCAATTCGATACGCCGCTGGACTATGAAGCGTTCGCCGCCATCGGCGGGATGGTCGGCCACGGGGGCGTCGTCGCATTCGACGACACCGTGGACATGGCGCAGATGGCCCGCTACGCTATGGAGTTCTGCGCGATCGAATCGTGCGGCAAGTGCACCCCATGCCGCATCGGGTCGACTCGCGGCGTCGAGGTCATCGACCGCATCCGGCAGGGTGAGCAGCGCCAAGCCAACGTGGAACTGCTGCGCGACCTGTGCGAGACGATGCTGCACGGATCGCTGTGCGCGCTGGGCGGCATGACGCCGTTCCCGGTGCGCAGCGCGCTCGAACATTTCCCCGAGGACTTCGGGGTGACCGCGAAGGCGGCCAGGGCCGCCTGACACGGCAAGGACGGAGGAACGCATGTACTCGGTGAAAGTGCTGGACGCGGGAACGCCCGGGCGCGTATCCGAGCAACTGGTCACGCTGCAGGTAGACGGCGTCAGCGTCACGGTACCGGCCGGGACCTCGGTGATGCGCGCCGCCACCGAGGCGGGCGTGCGTGTGCCGAAGCTGTGCGCGACGGACATGCTGGAGGCCTTCGGATCGTGCCGCCTGTGTCTGGTGGAAATCGAGGGGCGCAAAGGCTATCCGGCTTCCTGCACCACGCTGGTCGAGGCCGGCATGAAAGTGCGCACGCAGTCCCGCAAGCTGGCGGATCTGCGGCGCGGAGTCATGGAGCTCTACATCTCGGACCATCCCCTCGATTGCCT
>DASPUW010000168.1:0-9581 GCA_035622675.1 Burkholderiales bacterium
ACATGCGTCCACGTGGGGGTGACCGAGATCTGTTCGTCGGCGAGCACGCGTACCAGAGTGCTGCGAACCTCCTCCATCGCCTCGCCCGGCAGCACGCGGCAGTTGACGGTCGCGCGCGCAGTCTGTGGCAGCGCATTGAACACGTGCCCGCCCTCCAGCATGGTCGCGACGCAGGTGGTGCGCAGCTGAGCGTTGTACGCGGGCTTGCTCGACAAGCGTTCAACCGCTGTACCCGTGAGCTCGCCGGAGGCGACCGACCGCATGTCCGCGGCGACCTGCGGTTCCTCGAGGAGGGCGCCGCGCTCCAGCCAGGCTCGAGTCGTCTGGTTGAGGCGGACGGGAAACTCGAACTTCGACAGGCGCACGAGACCTTCGGCCAGGCGATAGATGGCGTTGTCTTTGGTCGGCAGCGAACTGTGGCCGCCGGGGTTGGTCACCTCGAGGACATAATTGACCGGTACCTTCTCGCTTGTCTGGATGCCGATGCGCAGCGGCCTGCCGTCCCTCAGCGCGACGCCAGCCCCCTCGTTCAGCGCGAACTCGGCATCGATCAGCGCGCGGTGATTCTTCAGTAGCCACTGAATGCCGACACCGTTGCGGTCGAGAATCTCCTCATCCGTCTCTAGCACCACTAGGATGTCGCGATCCGGCTTGAATCCCTCCTGTTTGTAGCGGATCAAATTGGCCACGAATGCCGCGGCCATGAACTTGTCATCGCCGGTTCCCCGGCCGTAGAAGTAACCGTCCCGCTCGTGCAGCTGGAACGGGTCGAGCGACCAGTCCGCGCGCTTGGCTTCCACGACATCGAGATGGGCCAACAGCAGGATCGGCTTGCGTGCGCCCGAACCGCGCAGCCGCGCGACCAGATTGCCTTTGCGCGGGGCAGGGCTGAGCACGTGCACGTCGTCGTCGGCAAAACCGGCGGCGCGCAGGCGCTCTGCCATCGCTTCGGCTGCGCGCGCTGTATCTCCGGTCCCGGTAACGCTATTGATTTCGACCAGCTCGCGGTAGATCTCTCGAGCGAGCTGTTGATGCGGCTGCAGAGCCTGAGAGAGCACAAGCCTTGGCGTGGCGCCGAAGGCTGCGCAAACAAGGGCTGTCGCCAGGACCCTGCAAACCGCGCTCATCGCGTCATGCAAACTGCGGCGGCGCGCGAAAGCCGCCGATCACCGAAACCACCGCTCGGGCGGTGGCCAGCAAGCGCTCGTCTGCCCAGCGCCGCCCCACGAGTTGAACGCCCACCGGCAGGCCGTCGTCTGCAAGGCCGGCGGGCAATACGAGCGCCGGGTGCCCGGTCATGTTGAACGGATACAAATAGTGATCCACGTAGCGCGACTCGACGAGCTTGTCATCCACGGGGATGGGTGAGCGCGGCGCGCTGTGCGGAAACGCCAAAGACATCACGGCGGGGCAAAGAAATGCGTGGAATTCGCGCAGCAGATCGTCGATTCTCGTGACCAGTCCGTCACGGCGCTCCTGCACGCGCACCCACTGAGCCAACGTCGCCGGCCCCGGCTCGGTCGGCTTCACCGGCAGCGTGCTGCCCGATACCTGCCGGAGAGTTTGCGCTGCGAGGGGGAAATAGTCGGCCCAAACCGCGTTGATCTCCTCGATCGAGACGCCAGGGTCGCGCTGCTCGATGCGAGCCCCTCCCGCCGCAAGCTGTGCCGCGACGCGCTCGGTGGCGAGGCGTACCGCGTGTGCAGTGGGCACGGCGGGGAACACAGGCAGGCAAGCGATGCGCAGCTCCGAGACGCTCGGAGTCGGATGCGCGCTCCAGGGTACCGGCGGCACCTCGGTGTCGCGCCCATCCGGGCCTGCCAGTATTCCGCACAGCAGGTCCAAGTCTTCTACGCAGCGGGCGATGGGGCCCACCACAGCCATCTGACGATCCAGGCGTGGTACGCCGGGCGGAGGCGGGATGTGACCGGTGATCGGGAGCCGGTTCGCCGTGGGTTTCAGTCCAAACACCCCGCAATAGTGGGCAGGGATGCGAATGGATCCGCTCATGTCGCTGCCGATGTCGAACGGGACCAGCCCTGCTGCGACCGCGGCAGCCGCGCCTCCGCTCGAGCCGCCCACCGTTCGCGCCGGATTCCAGGGATTGTTGGTTCGACCGAAGATCGGATTGTCGGTCTGCAGGCTCATCGCCATCGGTGGGACGTTCGTCTTGCCGACGAGAATGGCTCCGGCCGCTTTCAACCGCGTCGCGACCGTGCCATCTTCCGCCGGCACATGACTTGCCAGGGTTGGGTGGCCGGCCGTGGTGCGCATGCCCAGCGTCGCGTGGCAGTCCTTGAGCGTGAAGGGCACGCCGTGCAGCGGACCGCACGCTGCGCCCCGAGCGAGCGCGCCGTCGGCCTCGCGCGCAGCGCGCAAGGCACCCTCTTCGTCGAGCGTCACGATGGCGTTCAGCGCCGGGTTGTGCTGCCGGATGTGCGCGAGGTGCTGCTCGATCACGTCGCGGGCGGACAACGCACGCCCTCTGACGGCGGCGGAAATCTCAGATGCTGACGAGAAGATCGAGTTCAACTATCGGCTCCGGGCAACAGCTTACGGTGCCGAAGTATACGCTGCACGCTGCTTGGCCCTCGCCGCGCGGGCGTGGATCGATTTCTGTGCGACGGTTGTCTTGGTGGCGGCGCCGAGTGGTGGAGGTCAGCGCGCTCGCCGCTGCTGAGGTCCGGTCGTACGGGCGGCGACGCGGATGACGCGGCGCGCCCGCCTCACGACTGCGGGTTCCGCGCGTAGCACGCCTGCATTACGCTGCTGGAGAATTCGATGTTCTCCTCGTGCGAGTGGGACCATACGTAGGCGATTACATCACTGACTTCTTGCTTGACGGCAGGCTGCCAGCGCGGGTCGAATGGATTCTCGCTCCTGTATTCCTGCTCGGTCTTGCCGCTGCGCTTGACCTGATCCATGCTCTGCACGATCAGCATGCGGCTGATGCACACCCGATCGATGGGTCTGGGACGTTCGGCGTCTTCGGCTGGTGTCTGTCCTGCGAACAGGCCGAGCACGGCGCACACAACTGCTATGGCTGGGTCGAATTTCATCTGCACTCCGGAGCGGATGCCTCGCTGGATGGAAAAGCCTCAGTGCATATTTGGTGCCAGCTGCAGGTCGCCGCTCTGCTGACCTCTCTACCTGTGGCACGGGGAAGACGTCGGAGCGGCGCCGCGACGGGTCTAGCCTGGCGGGACAACGCCTTGATCTGGATCAAGGAGACCTGGCCCGCCGACCCTTGAAATCCCCTTGGCGGCTCCTATCTAGCTGCTGTCGGCAGCAGCCCGCCGAGAGATTCACGAGATTCGGGAGATTCGGGAGATTCAGGAGACACAGGAGACGATCATGGCAAACATCACTCGTTGGGACCCGTTCGAAGACTCGTTCGACGATCTGGTCAAAGGTTTTTTTCTGCGCCCGATGCGCTTGGAGCATCAGGAGCCGGTGCGCGTGAAGATCGACGTCAAGGAGGACGCCGGCGCCTACACGGTGCAGGCCGAAATCCCGGGCGTCAGGAAGGAAGACATTCAGGTCTCGGTCGACGGCAACCAGGTGGCGATCAGCGCCGAGGTCAAGCGTCAGAAGGAAGAGAAGCAGGGTGAAAAGGCGCTGCGCACCGAGCGCTATTACGGCAAGGTGTACCGCTCGTTCACTCTGGCCCAGGACGTGGACCAGGACAAGGCTCAGGCCAAGTACGAGGGCGGTGTTCTGGAGCTGGTACTGCCCAAGAAGGCGGTAGCCTCGACTCGGACACTCACGGTACAGTAACAAGCCTCCCCTTCCCGGCTGCAGGGCAGGCAGGAAGGGCCCGCGTCGGCAAAACAGGCCGCCTCGTGCGGCCTGTTTTGTTTCACAGCACGCCGGTAGAATCAGGGCTTTGACCGGCATACGGCAATCCTCGTGGCATTGACCGAATCCAGCGCCGGCCAGCGCGCCAAGATCCTGGCCGAGGCCCTCCCCTATATTCGCCGCTTCTCGGGCAAGACCATCGTGGTCAAATACGGTGGGAATGCCATGACGGACGAGCAACTCAAGCACTCGTTCGCGCGCGACGTCGTATTGCTCAAGCTGGTTGGCATGAACCCTGTGGTGGTGCATGGTGGCGGACCACAGATCGACGAGCTGCTCAAACGCCTCGGCAAGAAGGGTGAATTCGTCCAGGGCATGCGGGTGACCGACGACGAGACGATGGACGTCGTCGAGATGGTGCTGGGAGGGCTCGTCAACAAAGAGATCGTCAACCTGCTCAACCAGCATGGGGGACGCGCGATCGGCCTCACCGGGAAGGACGGCGCCTTCATCCGTGCACGCAAGCTGCTCCTGCAGCAGCCCGATCGGGAAGCCGAGCTGCTGGATATCGGCCAAGTCGGTGAGGTGGACAGCATCGATCCCGAGATCGTCGCTCTGCTCGAGACGCGGGAGTTCATTCCGGTCGTGGCGCCGATCGGCGTCGGCGCGGACGGCAAGAGCTACAACATCAACGCCGATCTGGTGGCGGGCAAGCTGGCCGAGGTGCTGCGCGCAGAAAAGCTGATCCTGCTCACCAATACGCCAGGCGTGCTGGATAAGAATGGCAACCTGCTGACCGGCCTCACGCCCAGGCAGGTGGACGCGTTGTTCGCTGACGGCACCATCTCGGGAGGGATGCTGCCCAAAATCTCCTCGGCGCTGGACGCGGCCAAGGCCGGGGTCAAAAGCGTACACATCATCGACGGGCGGGTGCAGCACGCGCTGCTGCTCGAGGTGCTGACCGATGAGGGGGTGGGGACGCTCATCCGCAGCCGCTGATGGACGCCCGGCGCGAAAGGCGCAGCGGGCTGCGGGGGCCCACCTGGATATTCGATCTGGATAATACGCTTCACGACGCCGGTCCCCATATTCTCCCGCACTTGAACCGGGCCATGACAGTTTACCTGGAGGTATATCTGGGCCTGGGTCGAGACGAGGCCAACGCGCTGCGGATGCGCTACTGGCGGCGCTACGGAGCGACACTGCCGGGCCTCATGCGTCACCACGACGTCGATCCGCAGCACTTTCTGCAGGAGACGCACCGGTTAGCCGAGTTGCGTCGGATGGTCGTGCGGCATCCGCTGCTGCGTTCGGTGCTCACTCGGCTGCCGGGCCGCAAGCTGGTGTTTTCCAACTCGCCAGTGCATTATTCCCTTGCCGTGCTCGGCATCCTGCGTGTGGCGGACCTGTTCGACGACGTGTTTTCCATCGAGCATACGGGTTACCGGCCGAAACCAGACCGGCGGGGGTTTCTGCGGCTGCTGCGTAAGCACCGGCTGCGTCCCGGCCGTTGCGTCATGGTGGAGGACAGCCTGGTGAACTTGAGGACCGCCAAGCGGCTGGGCATGCGCACCGTGTGGGTCGGCGCCGGGCACAAGGCGCCGGCTCACGTCGATGTCTCCATCCGGCATGTGGCGCACCTGCCACGTATGCTGGGCAGCCTGCATGTGAGCTGATGGCCACCAAGCCCGGCGAGCGCAAGCTCCAGATCCTGCAAACGTTGGCTCAGATGCTGGAGAAGCCGTCGGCCGAAAAGATCACGACCGCGTCCCTGGCGGCGAAGCTGGATGTATCGGAAGCGGCGCTGTATCGCCACTTCGCCAGCAAGGCCCAGATGTTCGAGGGGCTGATCGCCTTCATCGAGGAGACCATCTTCGGGTTGGTGACGAAGATCGGAACCGAGCACGTAAGCGGCCTGGCGCAGACCGAAGCGATCCTGACCATGCTGCTGGGTTTCGCCAAGAAGAACCAAGGCATGACGCGGGTGCTGATCGGCGACGCTCTGGTGAATGAGAACGAGCGGCTGCAGCTGCGCATCAATCAGCTGCAAGACCGCCTCGAGACCACACTCAAGCAGGCGCTGCGCTTCGCAATCAGCCAGAAAGAAATCCCGGAAGACGTGGATGTCGCGGCGCACGCCAATCTTCTGCTCTGCTATGTCGCCGGGCGCTGGCAGCAGTATGCGAAGAGCGGCTTCAAGCGCGATCCGATGGAGTTCTGGCCGGCGCAGTGGAAGCAGCTTATCCCGGCCTGACGCCGGTGCAGAGGCACTCAGCTTGCAGCGTCGTTCCTAGGCCGCATCCAGCTCGACGCTAAACGAGGGAGCAGCATCGCGACACGCTGATCGAGCAGCTCGCGCCGCTCGCGGGTGGACCCGAGCGGGTCGAAGCGGAGGAAGTAGTAGTTGCGCACGATGTCCTCGAGCAGTCGCCGCGACTGCTCATCCGCGAGTGGCAGCTCGCGCACCCAGCGCAACAGAGGCGTTCCCGCCGGGCGAGCGTAGCCGAGTGCGCCGAGCGCCTCCAGCAGCGCTACGATGCGTGAATTGCGCGCGTATGGCGTTGCGGCGGGATCCACTGGCGTCGCCGCCGGTACCCGCACGCGATGACGGCGCCAGATGCGCCAGACCAGATACAGAGTGAGCGCGGCGGCGACACACAGCATGATCACACCCGGATTCACGCCATCGCCCGGGGCGTATTGCCAAAGAGACAGCCGGTAGTAGACAAGCGACAGTACGTCGTAGAGCGGCTCGAGCACGGAGGCGGCGTCGCGCTCCTCCGCTGTCCAGACCGCCGGTGTGGTGTCGAGCTCGCGCCACCGCCCATCGATCCAGGCCAGCGCCCACGCGTGCGCATGCCGCTTGCGCACGACGTATTGGCGCTCGAGCGGGCTCCACTCCTGCACCGCGTAGCCGGTGGCATAACGTGCCGGAATTCCCGCCTGCCTCAGCAGCAATACAGTGGCGGTCGCGAAGTACTCGCAGTGACCACGCCGATCCGCAAGCAGGAACTGGCTCAGGCTGCGGGACGTGGCGTCGCGCCCCGACAGCACCAGAGTGTAGGCGAAGTGTGAGTCGAAGAACGTTTCGATGGCCGCCGCTGCGGCACGCGGGTCGTGGGCTCCGTCTGTCAGGCCGATCTCGTCGGCCACTTTCTGCAGCGTGGGACGCAGGCTCGAAGGCAACGTCAGATCGACCGCGTCGGGTGGCGCATCCAGGCTCGAGCTGAGGTCGAACTGCGCCGCGAAGAGGAGCAGGTCCGGGCCGTCCTCGACGCGCACCGCCCCCAGGCTGTTGCGCTGGACGCTGGACACGTTGAGCGAGTCGACTCGGAAGGTTCCCAGAGGCAGCGCTAGCAAGGGCCGCTCATGTTCGAGCCAAGCCGACAGACGCACGCCGGTACCGCGGCCGGAGCCGAACGCCCAGGTCTGGCTGGCCCCTGTGACCGGCATGAAGCTTTGGCCAGGCGCGGTCCACGTGGCGGCGGAGTAAACCACGTACGTCGCTAAGCGCAGCCGCTGCGGCGGCGGATCGCGTCCCGCATCGACGCGCGCCACGATCCGGTCCGATGCCTTGAGCTCGCCGAGATCACCGATTGCGGTATGGGATTGATACGCATCGCTGGGGGAGCGCCAGCGGTGCGACAGCCAATCGAACACCAATTCTTCGAGACCGGCCTGTGCGCGCAGCAAGCCGGCTTGGGCCGCGAAGCCAACGGCGAGCCCGAAAGCGAGCACGAGCGCCCAGGTCCGCCGCGAGCGCCGCTGCGGTGCGGCCGGCCACAGGGCATAGACGCAAAGCGCGCACAGACAGGCAAGGAACCAGGGGGTGCGCGGATTCGCGGCGCACGCCGCCAGCAGGCACAGGCTGAAGAAGGCGTAGTCGAGGCGGATGGCCTGCCGCGCTCTGCGATCGCCGATCCGGGCGCGCGTCCTCTGGCGCAGCGACCAGAACAACGCGGACAGCGGGATGCGCTGCGCTGTGCTGTAGCGCTGCGCCAGGATCAACGCGAAGAACAGCATCGGCAGCCAGACCAGCGCCGAGATCAGACTGTCCGGGAAATGCCGGCTCTGCAGGAACTGGAATGCCAGTGCGGCTACGAACGCGATGGTGCACAGATCGGCGATGCGCTCGAAGTCGCGCGCGGAAAGCTCCCAGCGTACGCGGACATAGCGCGGAGCTTCGAGTACGGCGGCCAGAACCAGTGCCACAGCCACGAACCCGCTGAACCATCCCCAGAACAGCAAGCCGGCTGCAAGCAGGAGCGGCGCGGGCCGAACTACCACGAGAGCGCTCGCAATGAACCGCCGACGTCGCGCGGGTTGACGGCGTGCAGCACGACGCCGTCTTCGGTCGCCGTAACCTCGGGCTCCATCACCAGCACGAGCAGCTGGACGCCGAGGCTGAGCAGGCGCTGGATCAGGCGCCGGCGTGGTTCGTCAACGCGCAGCAGGACGAGAATGCATCCGCTCAAAGCCTGCGCGTGCTCGAGGACATGCGCCGCCAGCAGGTCGAAACTGTTTCTGCGGCAGACTTCGACCGCGGCGAGCTCGCGCAGCAGGTCGAGTGTGCGGCCCAGTCCACGCCCCACCGTCAGGCGATAGGCGCG
Source organism: Burkholderiales bacterium (assembly GCA_035622675.1). GTDB lineage: Bacteria > Pseudomonadota > Gammaproteobacteria > Burkholderiales > SHXO01 > SHXO01. The sequence continues at coordinate 8,409 of DASPUW010000168.1, forward strand.
ATCCTCGACGAACACCAGGTCGAGCAGGGCATCGCGGATCTCGAGGCTCGCGAGGAAGGAAGCGACTACCGACACCGCGGCCTCGAATTGCACGTCGGCAGCGGCGTCGCCGAACGTATCGAGCACCAGCGCGTAGCGCGTGAAGTACTCGTCCTGGAACTCCTTCACGACCGGCTTGCGGGCCTTGGCGAAAGACGGCCAGTGCAGATGGCGCAGCGGATCACCCGGGCGGTAGTCGCGCAGCTGCATGAACTCCTGGCTGTCCCCCACGTCGTGCGACAGCGCCACGCCGCCGCGCTGAAGGCGGCGCGCGCCCGGCAGGCTGAGCGGCGGGATCGGGTGGCAGCGCGGCAGCACCACGAGCTCGCCGGGTGCATCGACGCCGGCCGCAGCGTAGACCAGCCCAAGGGGGTCTGGTCGCAGCACGCGGCAACGCTCGAAGCGCAGCACGCCGCGGCGCAGAGGCGTGGCCGATAGGGTGATTTCGACGCTGCCGCCAGGCGGGACCTCCGCGATATTCACCTCCTGGATGTCCGCGCCGCGCCCATGCCGGACCAGCTCGAGCCAGCGCGGGAAACCAATGCGGCGGTCAACCCAATTCACCTGCGGATCGCGTGCGCTGCGGGCGTGGCGGAACGTCTCTGCGTCGGGGTAGCACTCCGCGAGCTCGTCGCGCAGGCACACGCCCGCAATACGGCGCGTCCCGCGGTTGCGTACCCGCTGGCGGTAAGAGAACACTTCGCCCACGGTCACGTACTGCGGCAGCTGGCGCTCGAACGTGACGCGGGGGCTGAAGCGCAGGCTGGCCAGATAGGCGACCGCGAGGAGCCCGAACGCGAGGCCGAACATCTGGTAGGCCGCGGTGCGGCGCGTGTCGACGCCGAACACGGTGGCCGCCATCAGCACATACACCAGCGCAAGCCCGGCCGGTGTGAAGCGCCGTCGCGTCCACTGGCTGAAGCGGTGGACCTGGACGAAAGCGCGTAGCAGGCGTGGCATCAATACGGCGCTGGCGTGTCGCGCACGATATCGGCCACCACCTGCTGGACGGTGTCGCCTGCGAAGCGCCGTTGCGGGTCGAGGACCAGCCGATGCGCGAGGGCCTCGACCGCGATCTCCTGGATGTGGTCGGGTGTCACGAAGTCCATCGCGTCGAAGGCCGCCAGCGCCTGG